>JAUVVP010000014.1 GCA_030604585.1 Planctomycetota bacterium
CCCTCTGCATGGTCGGCCCGGGCCACTTCGCCGACCATGGCGCCGCCGTTGTAGAACTCGATCTTCGTCCAGTCCGGGAAGTCGTCGACGTGGGCCTCGACGATCAGCCTTGCCCCCGGGTCAACGACGTGGCCGCCGACTTCCGTCAGCAGCGGGCCGCTCGCGTGCGGGTTGGCGATCGCCGCCAGGTCCCGGACGCTCACCCTGAGCGGGTTGCTGTAGGTGGCCAGCCCTCGGTAGAGATAGGCCGCGTCCCTGTCGGGCAGCCAGCCGGCGGTCGCTCTGCCCCCGGCGTACTCGGCATACGGCGCGACGGTCGTGATCCCGCTCTCCCAGGACTCGTCGTCGACCAGCCATCCGCTCTCCAGGGCCACGTCGCGGAGCCGGACCGGGCCTTTGAGCGGGTTCCCGCCGGGCTCGTCCAGGTCGGGCAAGCGCATCCTGATGCAGTTCTCGTAGAACTTCGCGTTGAAGTCGAAGATCCGCCCCACCTCGTGCCCCTTGCCCTGCTCGGCCACCCAGGCCCAGCGCGCTCCCCGCGCGCGGGCGGCATGGATCAACTGCCGGGTGTCCTCCACGCCCGTCCGAAAGAACGGATCGTTCGGCCCCACGACCATCATGCCGGGCACTTTGATGGCCCCGTCGGACGGCATGGGCGGATTGAACCTCGGCCCCACGTTCATGGTGAAGCAGATGGCCCGCTCCGGCACGGAGCAGACCATGGCATAGGACGTGATGCCCCCGTTCGAGTTGCCGAACGTGATGAAGGGGAGGTTGGCGATCTCCGGATGGTAACCCATCGCGGCGAAGTCATTCATGACATTCAGGACTATCTGCGCACCTTCTTCATAGACCATGCCGCCCGGGAAGCTGTGCAGCCCCATGAGGGCGAAGTCGTGTCGCGCGGCGAATGCCTGGAACCCCGCGTCACGCGTCAGCCGCCGGTTGTCGCCGCCGATCCCCCCTGGATTGCCGCTGATGAAGACGCCCCGGATCGGCCTGGCGTGAGGCGGCGCCCACAGGCTGAGCATCTGGATGCCGTTCGCTGCACGGAAATGGTAATGGCTCCCATCGTAGACGATGTCGCCGCCGTCGAAGGCAACCGCCCGCACCACCGACGCCGACGCCGTGTCTCCGGGGATCGCCACGGTCGAGCATCCGACAAGCATCGCGGCCGCCAACACGGCGAGGAGCGTTCGCCCATCCGGTACAGGCCGCTTGGACCACACGCGCAAACCAGTTCCCGAACATGCCATGGAATCGGCTCCTTTCCTCAGGTCAATCACTGGAGGGCCTCAGGGCGCGCATCATCCTACCCGCACCGTTGCGCCTGTCAACCGGGGGCAGCTCGGTGCAAGGCCGACGGTGTGATCACCTTCTCGCTGGAGGCGATCTCCGAGAGGCGAGTGCTTCCCTCGGCCGCCAGTCGCTCCAGCAACAGGCGGGCGCGGAAGTCGTAGTGGGCCAGCAGCGGCTCGGGCCCCGAGTCGGGCGCCGACCTCGGCAGCGTGGCCCAGACGCCCGGGGCCCGGGTCGAGAGCAGCCAGCGCATCCTATCCGGAGAAGGTGGCGGAAGGTCGCCCGAGGCCACCAGCCACGAGGCACGTGGCGCCCACCGCATGGCGGCGAGCAGACTTGCCACAGGTCCAGCAGCGTCGGGAACATCGGGCAGGTGCAGGCAGTCACTCACATCAGCCCGGAACGCACTGGCCCCCGCAGTGACCACAATCTCACACAGCTCCCGGAGCGAGTTCACCGTCCCCTCCACCTCACGGGCGCCCGCCATCAGGCAGCCGAAGACCGGGGTCTTCAGCCACTGCCGGGGCAGCCACTCGTCCAGCAGAGACATGAGGGCGTCCGCGCGGCCCGAGTCCGGAGGGAGCACGGCGAGGATGCCGGTGCACTGCGGGGGAGGGCCGCCCTCTGCCTCGCCCGCCAACCACACCTTGGGCAGCGGAGTGTCCTTGTGGCCCTCTACCAGGACGATGTCATGTCGCCGGATCAATGTGAGAAAGACGGGCGTCAGACCATCGCCGCCGGTGTCGTGCGTGCGGGCCAGTTGCTCCCCTGGTCCCTGCAGCAGCACGTCCGCCCCGGCTCGGAAGAACCGGTCGCTGTCCTTGCCGGGCTGGTCCACGTCTATGCCGTGCGCGTCGTGCTTGACGACGGCGACGCTGAGCCCCCTTGCGCACAGCCGCGGCACCACGCCCTCGATGAGGGTGGTCTTGCCCGACCCGCTCCAACCGCATACGCCGAGGATGGGGAGGTCATCGAGCATCTGGCACCCCGCTCCGTCCTGCTTCCGTCGGGGTCGCCTGCGGCGGGTCCTGCACCTTCGGCAGGAGCAGATGGGCCGCCCAGCCGGCCGCAAAGCCCAACAGCAGCAGGCCGCTGGCCAGGTGCACGGCTACCGTAACGGCTGCGACGACCAGGCTCTGCCGGGTCGTCCAGCAGCAACTTGCCCGGGCCAGTGCCGCGCCCGCAACGACAAGGAAGACACCAAGCACCGAGGAAGGGAACGCCCGCATCCAGGCCAGCGCCACGCCGCCCAACAACAGGCCCACCAGCAGCTTCGCGCTCCCCAGCATCATCATGGAGGTGCCCGTGCGCGCCCCGAACCGGTGCTGCCCGGCCAGGCCCCCCGAGCCGTGGCATACCGGCATCCCACCCAGGGGGCACGCCAGCAGGTTCATCAGCCCCACCGAGATGGCTATTCTGACGGGGCGGGTCGCCCGGCGGCTGTCCGGGAACAGGTGTCCGGCCAGCACGGAGACGGCCAGCACGGAGTTCAAAAGTGTCAGCGGTATCTGCGGAAGGCCCCCCAGCCATATGCCCGACAGGGCGCTGGAGTCCGAGAGGACCCATGCGGGGCGCCACAGCGTGACCCGCACGCCCTGCAGAAGCGACGGCTCGTTCAGCAGCGCCCCGGCCAGACCCAGTGCGACCAATCCCAGCGCCATCCACAGAGGCCGCCGATACAGGACCACCACCAGCCCGAGCGCCACCGCAGCCAGCAGCAAGCCGTCCGCACCCCAGAATGCCCTGAGTGCGCTCCCCTGGTGCCCGTAGAGGCTCAGGCGGATGCCCGCGACGGCCAGGTGCGCCGCAACGGCCATCTGCAGGCCCCGCAAGGGGGCGCGGGGGACCACTCGGTCCAGCCAACTGATCAGCCCCAACGCGCCCATCAGCAGCATGACGGCCCCCGCCGTCAGACCCGCCACGCCCACCTGGGGAGCCGTCATCGCACCCGCGATGGCCAGGGCGGCAATGGCCTTCATCGGCTGGACGGGGATGGGTATGCCGAACGCGGCGCCCGTTAATACGTTCATCAGACCGGCAAAGACCAGGACCGTGGCCGCGTCGAGGCCCACGATCTGCGTCATCCCCACAACGATGGGCACGAACGTGCCCAGGTCGCCCAGCGCCCCGGCGGCCTCGCCCAGCAGGAACCGGGCCGAGACTGCTCGCGCACGCTGCAGGAGGCCGACCTGTCTGACCGCCTCTGCCATCAGTTGCCTCCCTCAGCCCCCAACGCTTGCCATGGGGTGGATCGTGTCGAACGCCGCACGGTCGGTCTTCCGGCGCAGCTCAGCGGCCACCAGTTCGCACAGGGCCCGCCGTGTGCCCGGCGAATCGTCGCGAAGCAGCTCCCGCACGTTCGGCCCTCCCCCGCGCGCGAGGCACGAGATGAGCCGCCCCGTGCTGGTCAGCCGCACCCGGGCGCATCCGGCGCAGAAGGGCTGCGTTTGCGCAGATATGAGGCCGACGATCCCGCGCCGGCCCCGGCTGTCCCGGGCCAGGAAGTCCCGGCTGGTCCCGCCCGCCTCGCACGGGAGCGGCTCGAGGCTGAAGGACTCCTCCAGCCGGGCCCGCACTTCGGAGGCGGGAACGAACATCTCGCTGAAGAGCGGCCGCGCGCAGCCGATCGGCATCAGCTCGAGGAACCGCACCTGGCAGCCGTTCCGGAGCCCGAACCGCGCAAGTTCAACCACTTCCCCGTCGTTGCAGCCGCGCAGAACGACCGCGTTGACCTTCACCGGCCCCAGGCCGTGCCGCAGGGCGGCCTCGATCCCCTCCAGAGTGCGCCGCAGCCGGCCGCCGCGGGTCAGCGCACGGAAGGTCGCATCGTCCAGGCTGTCCAGGCTCACGTTGACGCGCCGCAGCCCGGCACGCTTCAGCTCGGCGGCCATCTCCGCCAGCCGCTGGGCATTCGTGGTCAGCGCCAGGTCCCGGATGCCCTCGCGCGCCAGCATCCCGACCAGCTCAACGATGCCGGGCCGCTGGAGCGGCTCACCCCCCGTGATACGGACCTTCGATACCTCGAAGCGCCACCTGACCGCGCCAACAAAGCGCACTATCTCCTCGAAGGAGAGCACCTCATCCCGGCGCAGCTTGGGCACGCCGCCCTCCGGCATGCAGTAGACGCAGCGCAGTTGGCACCGGTCCGTAACTGACACCCTGAGGGAAAGCGGCCGGGCTGTAGCGCTCCACTCCACCTCGTTGGCCTCCTATGGCACAGAGCCATGGTCTGCGTCAGCACCGGCGGCCCGCACGCACCGAACGACGGGGCGCCCGGAGCAGGACAGCCCTTGCGGCCCTTAAAGACTCCAACAAACGGAAATCACCGCTGAGCGCGCCGAGAGCGCCGGGACGAGAAAGCTCGTTCTGGCATGTTCCTTGGATGATCTCTGCGTGCCCGCCAGAGGCGGGTGAACTCGGCGCTTGCCCGCCTCTGGCGGGGTCTCTGCGGTTCATTCTGTTAGTGCCTCTTAGCTGGCCGCCTCCCAGGGCCGGACGGGCCTCACTGCGAGGCTTCCTGCGCTGCATCGGCGCCCGAGCCCTTCTGCTCGAGCAGTGCCGACACCTTGTTGCAGAGGACGTCAAGGTCCACGGGCTTCTCAACGAAGTCTGCAACGGGCAGCCAGTTCTCGTCAATGTCCCGCGCCCCGAATCCGAAGGGGAACCGGACGTTCACGGCTGTCAGCATCAGGATAGGGACCTCCTTGAGTTGTTCGCGATAGTGGCGCATCGTGCGGGCCAGTCCAAAGCCCGCTGAGGCGTCCTCCGGGAACATGACGTCCAGGATCACCAGCTCAGGGCGCCTCTCTTCCATGCTCTTGAGGGCATTCTGTGTGTCCAGCTCGATCCTGACTTCATGTCCGGCGTCGCGGAGCACCTTCGACGCAGCATTTGCGAAGTCCTCATCGTCGTCAACTAATAGCAGGTATGCCATCCTTCACCTCCTCTCTGGCGGCCGGCACGGCGGCCGGCGTCTGAGCCCCTGGGAATCCCAAAGTGAACCTGGTCCCGGCATCCGGTGTGCTCTCCACCCGCACGCGAATGCCGTGCGTTTCAGCCACGTGGCGGACGATGCTAAGGCCCAGCCCCGTGGACTCCCTGTTGTGCTGTGCTGCTTTGTCCGTTCGGTAGTACTCCTCGAATATGTGCGGGAGCTTCTCGGGCAATATGCCGATGCCGTGGTCCTCGATGGTGACCAGCGACCTGCCCCCGCCCCCTGGAGCGCACCGGACCTGCACCTGCCCGTCCTTGTGTGAGTAGGCCACGGCATTGGACAGCAGGTTCGAGAAGAGCATCTTCAAGTGATCTTCGACGCCAATGGTGCGGGCGGACCGTAGCTCCGCCTCGATACGGACATTGCGCGTCTCGGCGCTTTGCCGGACCTGGTCCATGCACCACTGGATCGTGTCAACCAGGTCAACCTCTTCCCGCGGCAGCGGCTCCTCGCTGGCGGAGCGCAGGTTGGCCAACTGGAGCATCCGCTGTATCTCGGTCGCCAGTCGCTGGCATCTGCGCGCTATCCTGCGGACGACGTCGAGGGCCTCGTCCGTCAGCACGCCGCAGTTGCCCCTGAGCAGCAGCTGCGCGTTGGCGTGGATCGCTGCAAAGGGAGCCTTCAACTCGTGCGTGGTGCGCAGCATGTGACGCATCTTCTCCTGCTGAGCGGCCACAAGGCGCCGGTTCGTTTTGGCCAGTTCCCTGTCTCGCACCCGCACCAGGGACGAGAGCTGCGAGGCCAGGTACCAGACCACAACCCACGTGCCTATCGCCCACGCGACGCTCAACGAAGACAAGCCGAAGGTTCGCTCGATCTGAGCACGCAGGGCCGCACCGGCATAGACCGTAGCCGGGGGCAGAAGCCCGGCTCCTTCCAGCGCCACACACGCCACATAGAAGCTGCTGGCCAGGGCCAGCACCGCAAAGGAGCGAGAGCGCGAGAAAAAGATGCAGGCCAGCACTATGTGGAAAAGGTAGGCAAAGGCCGCGTAGGTCTCCAGGCTGCCCAGATAATGGACCACGACCGTCAGGATCAGCAGGTCGAAGACTATCTGCGCCCACAGGTTCGCACTCGCGCGAGGCGGCGCAGACGGCCCGGCTAGCAGGCGCGCATGCGCCAGGAAACCCAGATTCGCCAGCGCCAGGACTGCCGCCGTGGCCGCCGGCCACGCGACCTGAGGGCGAAGGCCCAGGCCCAGGAACACGCCGGGGAAGAAGCCGCTTATCCCGAACGCCGTCAGAGCCGCAACGACCATCCAGCGCAGCCGGCAAAACCACAGCACGTTCTTCAGCAGCAAGGACTCCGGCAGCGACGCGCTTGCGGCCCCCTCGACGGGCGCCGGCGCAGACGGCCCGCCCCTCGCGACCGGCAGCTCGTAGCTGCCACTGTGTGTGAAGTTCGGTGCAGTCATCAGAAGTAGTCCATCGCCTTCATCTTCTTCAGTTCGATCACGTGCCTCTCTTCGATCCGCAGGAGGCTCTGGAACAGGCCGCCCGCCTCATCCCCAAGGGGCTGTTGGACCATCCAGCGATAGAAGCGGAGCAGCTCCTCTACGAGTTCGATGGCAGCGCTCAGCAGTTCGTTGCCGCTTAGCGAAGACGCCACGTCCTTACCGCGGAAACATTTCGCCGGCTCGAAGTCCGTATCGTTATACTTCAGCGGCACCTGGCAAATGTGCTCGACCTGTGCGCCAGTATACGATTCCAGCGCGTCGCCCAGGTGCCGCCGGTGCCGAGCCAGGTAGTAGGTGAGCAGGCGAACGCCGTCGCGCGTGGCACGGTCCCGCAGATCGGCGTAGTAGGCTTCCAGCCGACGCTCGAAGTCCCTCACCCGCTCCAACATCTCACCGACGGTCACGACGGACATCATCTCCCCCGCAGCTTAGAACTTGTCGTAGAAGATATCGTCGGGTCGCAGCCCCTTCTCTTCCAGCACGCGCGTAACGGCCTCGATCATGGGAGGAGGTCCGCACAGAAACGCCTGTCGCTTCACGCCCGCCTCCAGGTGCTTGTCCACCGACAGGTGGATGAAGCCCGTCTCGCCGTCCCACTGCTCGCCCGGTTCGAGGGGGTCCGACAGGGCGTAGATGACCCGGAAGTTTGGGTGCTCGCGCGCCAGTTGCTCATACTCATCCAGGTAGAATATGTCCTGCGTCGTGCGGCATCCGAAAAACAGCCAGCACGCCCGCTCAGGCCAGCGCTCGTAGAGGCTGTAGATGATGTTCCTCATCGGCGCCATCCCGCAGCCGCCCCCGACGCAGACGATCTCCACCTGCGGGTCCTCGTTGAGGCGAAACTCACCGAACGGTCCCGTGAAGGTGACCGTGTCGCCCTCTTGCACGTTATGCAGATACGTGGAACCGATGCCCCCGGGCACCAGCCGCACGATCAGTTCCACCACGCGCGGCTCGTAGACGGGGGAGCTGATCGAGTAGGCCCGGAAGACCGGCCCGTCCGGCGAGGGGGCCCGCACCTGCGCATACTGGCCGGGCTGGTGCGATATCTCCTCCGGCTCCAGCAGCGCCAGCCGGACTTCCTTGATGTCATGGGTCACCGAGATCGTGCGCTCCACCGTTGCGGAGAAGAGCTTGACGTTGAGCAGTTCCTCGGGGATGCGCAGCTCGATGTCTTCCCGCACCTTGACCTGGCAGGCGAGCCGGGCGCCCGAGCGCACCTCCTTGCGCGTCAGATACGGCGTCTCGGTCGGCAGGACCGGCCCGCCGCCCGAAAGCACAGTCACCTTGCAGTAAGAACAGGCCCCCCGGCCGCCGCAGGCCGACGGGATGAATATCTCCTCCCCGTAGAGGGCCGACAGCAGCGTCTGGCCGCCGTCCACCTCCAGGGCCCGCCCCCCGGCGTTGATGTCGATCTGGCAGATGCCGTAGTTGATCAGGACGCGCTCGGCCACAATGAGGCCACCGGCGAGCGCCAGGAACAGACCGGTCAATACCACAACGGGAAGAAGGAAGCTCATTTATGCCACCTGCATCTTGCTCACTGCACTGAAAGGAGCAGGTCTCTCGCTTTTCGATTATTCAGCTTACTCACAACTGCCGACCATCCTGTCGAGGACGAGCACCATTACGAGAAGTCCACAGACGTCGGCACACCTCATCCAACTGCCCACTGACAACTATCACCTGACAACTGGCCTCACTGTATGCTGACCATCCCCGCGAAGCCCATGAACGCCAGGGCCATGACGCCGGTGACGATCATGGTGATCGCGACGCCCTGGAACGGGCGTGGTATGTTGCTGTAGCCCATCTTCTTCCTCAGCCCGGCCATCAGGATGATGGCCAGCGCCCAGCCCAGGCCGGCGCCGACCCCGAAGCCGGCCGTCTGGAGGAACGTGTAGTTGCGGATGACCATGAAGAGCGCCGCGCCCAGGATCGCGCAGTTCACCGTGATCAGCGGCAGGAAAATCCCCAGCGCGTAGTAGAGCTTCGGGCTGAAGCGCTCCACGAACATCTCGACGAACTGGACGAAGGCGGCGATGACCGCAATGAAAACGATGAACGTAAGGTGGTCGATCCCCTGCGGCACGAGCACGTAGTGGTAGATCAGGTAGTTGAGGACGGTCGTGCAGGTCATGACGAAGGTGACCGCTACGCCGAGGCCCACGGCCGTCTCCAACTGGCGCGAACAGGCCAGGAACGAACACATCCCCAAGAAGTTGGACAGCAGGATGTTGTTGGTGAAGATGGCAGCTATGACGATGATCAAGGCATGCGTGCCGCTCACGGCCTGTTCTCCTCCGGTTCGGGCCCCTTGAGCATGTTGGAAACGGCGATCACGAACCCGAGCGCAAAGAACGCGCCGGGCGCCAGTATCATCACCTGGTTCGACGTATACCAGTCGGGCGGCAGCACGGTCAGTCCGAGCACCTGCCCGGTGCCCAGCAGTTCCCGAATGAACCCGATGACCGCCAGCACGGCCGCGTAGCCCAGACCGTTGGCCACGCCGTCCACAACGGACAGGACCGGCCGGTTCTGCAGCGCGAACGCCTCCGCCCGGCCCATCACGATGCAGTTGGTGATGATCAGCCCCACGTAGGGGCCGAGCTGCTTCGACATCTCCCAGTAGAAGGCCTTCAGGAACTGGTCGAAGACGATCACGAAGGTGGCGATAATGGCTACCTCGGCGATCATGCGGATGCGCCGCGGCGTAACGGTGCGCAGGAAAGAGACGAACAGGTTGGACATGGCGCACACGAACACCAGCGCCCCGCCCATCACCAGTGCGTTGGCCAGGCGATTGGTGACCGCCAGGGCGGAGCAGATGCCGAGTATCTGTATCGAGATCGGATTGTCGTGCCAGACGCCGTCCTTGAACGTGAGCAGTCCCTTGCCCTCGCAGACGCCGCACGCCACCGGTGCATTACTGCCCATCTGCGCCAGTCTCCTCCCCGATCAAAGCAATCGTGGCATTGAGCATCTCTTCGACCTTGCCGCACGTCATGGTGGCGCCGGTGATGGCGTCCACCTCGTTCTGTGCCGAGGCTCCCCCGCCGCCCACAATGCGCAGGCCGGGGTTTCCCTCGGCATCCTCGATGGATTTGCCTTTGAACTGGTCCTGGAACCAGGCGGACCCGATCTCCCCGCCCAGCCCGGGCGTCTCTTCCTGATCGTAGAACGTTATGGCGCGGATGGTTCTCATGTCGGGTTCGAGGGCGAGGAATCCCCTGATCGGCCCCCACAGGCCCTGACCTGCGAACGGAGCCGCCACGGCGCGGAAGCTGCCCTCGGCCTCCCGGTCGGCGTAGAAGTAGAGGGTCAGTTCGCCGCGCTCCTCTTCGCTGACGTTCAGCCCGTACGCTGCCACCAGTTCCTGGGATGAGGCCCCTTCCTGGAAGGGCACTCCGAGCACGCCGAGGATGTTGCGGACCCTCTCCGCCTCCTCGTTGGCGTGCCGATAAGGGGCTGCGAGCCGGCCGGCGCCCGTCAACAGCAGGGCGCAGACGATGCCGAGCATCCCCGCATAGGCGAGTGTATGGAGGCTCTCTTTCATGACGCGGGCCTTCTGTGCCGACCCCTTCTCAAGTTGCCTGAGCAACACGGTCCAGACGTTCGCCGAGCAGCTTGCCGAGCCGCCGGGCCTCTTCGATCCGGTCGGGCTGCTTGCAGAGGTCCGGGGTGATCTCGGGTGTGATCTTCGTTCCCGGGGGGAGATCTCAGCCCGGCCAGCGAGATGAACTCGGTGTCGCACTCGAGGCTGCTCAACACTTCGCGGACGAGCTGGTCAGTCGTGGACCCGCCCCGCGGGCTGCCCGAGATGCCCAGTACTTTCATCTGTATCTCCTCAGACGAGACCGGAAGACGACCTCGTCCATCAAGGGGGCGCTGATGTTGCCCAGCAGAATGGCGAACATCGCCCCTTCGACGAAACCGGTCAGGTGGCGTATCAGCAGCGTGGCCACGCCGATGAGGATCCCGTAGGCCCACTTCCCGCCGTTGGTGATCGGGCTCGTGACCGGGTCGGTGGCCATGAAGAACGCCCCGAAGAGCAGGCCCCCGGCGCACAGATGCCAGCCGACCGGGCCGAAAGTGTCCGGCTGAACCCGGTGGAGCAGCGCGCCGAGCACGGCGAACGAGCCCAGTATGCCGGCCACCGTGCGCCAGTTGCCCACGCGCGTGAAGAGCAGAAACGCCCCGCCGACCACCACCGCCAGCGCCGACGTTTCGCCGATGCTGCCCGGCACGTGCCCGAGCAACAGGTCCGAGAGGGGGGCCAGGTTGCCCTGTTTGGCGGAGACCAGGGGCGTTGCGGAACTGAGCGCGTCCACGTTCGCCGCAGTGACGTACTGCGTGACACGCCCCAGCAGGCCCCCGCCGGGCTTCACCCAGTTGGACGACATGGCCACCGGGTACCCTATGGCCAGAAAACACCGGCCGACCAGGGCGGGATTGAACAGGTTCCGACCGGTGCCGCCGAACAGCTCCTTGCCGACCACAACGCCGAACGCCACCCCCACGGCCACCATCCACAGCGGAAGCGCAGGCGGCAAGGTCAGGGGGAAGATGAGCCCGGTCACCAGGAACCCTTCGTTGATCTCCTCCTTGCGCGCCATGGCGAACAGCACCTCGACAATGCCGCCGGCAGCGTAGGAGACCACGATCATCGCCAGCACCCGGAGCCCAAAGAAATAGAGCGACGCAAAGGTGCAGGGCAGAAGCGCCAGGATCACCACGGACATGAACCGCTTGACGTCCAAGGGGTCGCGAACGTGGGGGGACAGCGTCGCGCGGGCGGCCGGGGAGAACAAGAAGCTGTCAGTCGCATCGAAGACCGGCTTGAGCGCGCGGAACTTGCCGCCCTCCTCGAAGTGGGGGCACTGCCGGTCCAGAAGGCGCAGCAGCCACTTCATGCCCCCACCTCCTCGGTGTGAAGCTCGCTGCGGACCATCTCCTGGGCTTCCATAAGCTGCTCGCGAAGCTCGATCTTCGATGGGCATACGAACGAGCACAGTCCACACCGCACACACAGGTGCAGGCCCGTTCTCTCGGCCTCTTCGACCTCGTCCTGGTACAGGTACTTGTGGAGCAGGTGGGGCATTATGCGGGCCGGGCACACCTCCTCGCAGAAGCCACACGAGATGCACGCCCGCCGCTCCCCGCGCAGCGCCGTCGTGAACGCTTCGGAGAAGGGCCGGCGCAGCAGGCTCAGGAAGCAATTGCTGTAGGACCGCCGACTCCAGCCCGGACGCGTGAATCCGAGGAGTTCCCGCTCCGTGTGCTCAGGGAGCGCGGTCAGGCCGTCGCACTCGGTGTCCAGCCCCATCTGTTCCGCCGGCACCGTCAGGCCGGTCAGTACCCCACCGTTGACGACGCGCGCGGGATCGCAGGAAAGGCGCGGCTCAACGATCGCCTGCAAAGGATAGCCGGGCATCGCCCTCAGGTGCACCGGGGAGGCTGCCGCCGGCCCACCCAGGGAC
>JAUVVP010000295.1 GCA_030604585.1 Planctomycetota bacterium
ATGAGCGCGACGGCCGCTGTGCAGGGCGGGCGCCCGGCGGCCTGCCTCCGGGCATGGGGCCGATGTCGCCCCGCAGCAGTTCGTCTATGTTCCGGTAGTCGGCCTCGACCCACTTGGCGTCCACGCCGGCGGCCACCATCGCCTGCGCGCAGGCATGCTCCAGGCGCCGGCATTCTTCGCTCTTGTCGGAGACGCACAGCAGTTCGCATGCCCTGTGTAAACGGTCCCAGACTGGCAGGTCCGCCATCCCTTTGCCCACCACGAGGTCCACGATGTCGTGAAGCTGGGGGACCAGTTCCGCGCCGAGCACCGTCGAGGGGGCCAGGTGCATCAGCTTCTCAGTGTAAGGAAAGGGCCGGCCCTCCACGAGGAAGAAGAGCCTCAGCAGCTCGTTCACGGCGTTCAGCATGGCCGCCGAAGCCGCCAGCACTTCGTCATCGCCGCAATGATGATACGGGAAGACCTCCACTTCCCAGTAGGCGGCAAGCAGCCAGCGGTACTTGATCTTCCGGACCAGCACGTCGGCCGGGTAGCCGTCCCAGCCGTTGACGATGCGCCGGAACTGCTGAGCCGGGTCGGCGATGACCTTAGCGTTCAGCCAGATCCACCTCCACACGTCCTCGTAGTCCCGGAAATGCTGCTCGACCCTGTCCAGGCTGGTCAGAGAGAAATGAGGACGGCCCATCTTCCTGCCGAAGTACCGGTCCCAATCGTCGCCCTTCAGCACGCAGAAGAACGACGCCTCGCCCCCGACGATGCCGGCCTCGTACGATGCGCGCTGCACGGACTCGCGGACCGGCTCGGGGCACAGGACGTCAATGTCCACGTCGGAGTCCGGGGTATGGACCCCTGCCGCCCTGCTGCCCGTAACGAGCACGGTGAAAGCCTGCCGGTGACGGCTCGTGCCCGGCAGCGGGTAGATATGCTCCTGGATGTAGCGGCTCAGCGCGTTCGGGTCAATGCCCGCAGCCTCGGGAGTGCACATGGCCCTTGCCCTCAATGGACGCCAACTCGATCAGAAGACGGATGAGGTGTCCCGCCTGCACCGTCTGGTCTTGGAACACGCCCCGCCTTCACGGGGCCAACGATCTTCCGAAGTGCCCCTGCCTCGACGGACCGGGCATATCCAGGCCATGAAGCCAGACAAGGTGCCGCGCCCCTTCAGGGCGCTCCGATGGCCGGTCCATGTCCTGGGGCTGAAGCCCCAGGCTTTACGCCAGCGCCCCTTCAGGGCGCGTGCGCGCTGACCTGAGGGCAACTGCTCAGAGTCCATCCCAAAGTCTGCATCTGCTGCGGCCGCCTGCGAAGTCCGCCACACGGGCGGCGGGCAAGCCCGATGGCCACATTATCGGTGCCCCAGCCTCGTCGCCGGGCGTCTTGCGGCTGCCGCCTTGCCCTCAAACTTCTCGCTCGGCTTCGTCACGAAGCAGATCCTGAGAGGGGCTCTCAGACCGGCGCGCAGTATGGGCCTTCCGGCAGGACGGCCACCGTCATGCCGTCCGCCACGATCTCCTCCAGCACCTCCTGCACCTGCCCGGCCACCTCGCCGGGCTGCACGGCATGGCCGTTGACCGACAGGTATTGAAGCTCCTCGTCGGCCAGGCCGTCGGTGACGAAGTGCAGGTTCTGCTGGCTCACTCTGGCAAGGGCGCGGGCCTGCATCTGGAGTTCCCACTGGTCCCTGATGAAGACGCCGGGCTTGCGGATGTCGCTGAGGAACTCCTGCCAGCGGCCGGAGTACTGCCTCATGAGTCCCGCGTATTCGGCGCTGCCGATCCCTTCCGAACAGCCGCCGAAGGAGACGATGACCCCGCCTTCCCGGACGGCCGGCAGGCAGGAGACCATGCCCTTGACGCCCTGGTAGAAGGTGGCGTCGAGCGGGTATCCGCCGCTGGATGTCACCACGACGTCCGCCTCCCGTTCCACGCGGGGGCAGGCGCACGAGCGCACGAACTCGCAGGCCCGCTCATGTGCCGCGTCCAGGTCGCCGGCGAACGCCCGCACCACCTGTCGGTCCCGGTTCTGGACCACGTTCAGCGAGAAGTCGGGCCGGGCCATGCGGGCTATCGAGAGCGACTCCTCGTGGCACGGGTTGCCGGCAAGGCGGGCGTTGCACGCCAGGGGATTGCCCAGGAAGGCCTCCCCGTGGAACTGCCGGATGGTCTCCAGGGAGGCGAGCCCCGGGCAGACGGCCTTTCGTCCGCCGGAGAAACCGGCCATGAAGTGGGGCTCGACCAGTCCCGTGACGAGGCGGAAGCCGGCCTCGACGTAATGGCGGTCCAGGCGGACACGCGAGCCGGCCCAGCTCTTGCCGGGAAGCTCGACGAGGCCCTCGTCGTCATCGGCCCGATGGTCGGCGACTCGATACTGGCCGGCCGGCGGGCCGAGCATCTCCTCCCGTTCTGCCGGCGTGCTCGGGCGGTGCATCCCCGTAGCGATGAGGATCAGTATCGCCTCCTGGGCGACGCCCGCCGCCTCGATCTGCGCCAGCAGCGTAGGCAGGAACCGCGCATACGGGATGGGCCGGGTGATATCCGAGACCACGACGACTACGTCGCCGCCGCGGGAGCCCCTCAGCAGGTCGTCGAGCTGCGCGCTGCCCAGCGGCCGTTGGAGCGCGTCGAGGACGGCCTCGGCCGCCGACGGCGCCGGCTCCGGGAAGCACGACTCGTAGACGATCGCATCACGCGGGACCTCCAGCTCTATGCCGTCTCTGCCGCAAAGGAACGATATCTGCATGTGATGTGCCGCCCGGATGGATCGAACGAAGCGCGCACGGACCGGAAGACCTCACGGGCCATCGTAGCATGTCCCGCCGTCTCCGTCACGTCCGCACGGCCGGCAGTGCCGCCACTCGGGGTAGCCCCGGCCGTCCCCGGCCGGGGAGCCCAAGCCGCCGGGTTCCGAGCCCGCGCCTTGAAAAGCTCGTCGGCGGTCAGTTACACATAGGGAACCGACAGCGCGCCCCGGACCGTCGCGTGGCCGCACATCACAGGGAATCCCGACGAGTCGCCCATGCGGAAGCTGCCGCCCAGAGCGTGGAAGCGATTGAAGCTGCTGCTGGTGTTCGTGGGCGTGGCGGCGTTTCTGCTCCTCATGCCGAGCCGGTTCACGGCGCCGGCACGGGTGCTGTTCAACGAGGCGGTGGGGCCGCTCCAGACGGGCCTCTTCCAGGGGGCCGGCAAGGCCCTGGCGGCCGGCGGCACGCTGAGCGAGATGTTCCGGAAGAGGGACCTCGAAAGGAAGCTGCTGCGCGAGGTGGCGAGGCTGCGCAACGAGAATGACGCACTGACCGACCAGATCCTGCGCCAGGGACAGGCCCTCCAAAGCGTGGCCAAGCTGGAGCTGAAGGAGGTCCCGTTCCGGGCCGTCCGCGCGCCCGTCGCATCCTATGATGCGTCGGCGATGCGCCGCAGCATTACGGTAAGGGCCGGGACCGGGGACGGCGTCGGCACCGGGATGGCCGTCACTGCGCAGGGAGCCCTGGTGGGCATCGTGGTGGAGGCCGGGCCGTTCCAGAGCCGCGTGCGGCTCATCACGGACCCGGACAGCGCCGTGCCGTGCCGGCTCAGTCCCACGCGGCGGCTCTGCATCCTGCAAGGCACGGGCGGGCAGACGTGCAGTGTGGAGTGGATCGACCGCGACAGCTTCGTGGAGCCGGGGGACGTGCTGGTGACCGCCTCGCTGCACGTGGACCCACGCAGCAAGCTGCGCATCCAGGACGGCGTCCCGGCCGCCACCGTCCTGAGCGTCGGCCCCGACCGAATGCGCCCCCTGTTCTTCGCCGTGGAAGCGGAGCCACGGGTGAACCTGAACCGCCTGGAGGCGGTGGAGATCAGGATCCCCGAGTAGCGAGCCGCCGGCCCCATTCGGCGCCCGGGGAGGATCGATAAGTAAGGGGCTATTGCAAAACCCCGTTCGTGACGAGGACGAGCGAGAAGCCCGAGGGCAAGGCGGCAGGCGCAAAACGCCGGAAGCGTGGCTGAAGCCACGTTGAGGACGTTTTGCGCCGACAACACAACCATCGGGCTTCGCAGCCGGCCGCAGTAGATCCGGGTTTTGCAATAGCCCCTAAAGGCCGGATGCGAGCGTCAGCCGGCGGTGCGCCCGCAGCAGTGCTTGAACTTCTTGCCGCTGCCGCAGGGACAAGGGGCGTTGCGACC
>JAUVVP010000190.1 GCA_030604585.1 Planctomycetota bacterium
CGCCCGACGTGCCCCGCGGCGCAACCCGTGCGGCTGCCGCATCGTCGTGGCCCCCACGCCTGCAGCGTCGGACCCCTTGACGGTCCACGGCCGGGTCGCTATAGTGACGGCTGGTGTTCGAGGACTGAAGTCAGGGAGGCGAAGGGCCATGGGGCGGATATACCGGATTGACATGACGGACCTGCAAGTTCGGACCGAGGAGGCGGCCGGCAGCTACGCGGGGCTCGGGGGTCGGGCCCTGACTTCCGCCATCGTGGCCGAAGAGGTGCCCGCCACCTGCCATGCGCTCGGGGCGGAGAATAAGCTGGTCATCGCGCCGGGTCTCCTGACCGGCACCGGCGCCCCGTGCTCCGGCAGGCTGTCGGTGGGCGCGAAGAGCCCCCTGACCGGCACCATCAAGGAAAGCAATGCGGGCGGGACCGCTGCCGTGAACCTGGCGAAGCTCGGCATCGCTGCGCTCGTGGTCGAGGGGCAGCCCGAGCGGGGCAAGCTTTACCGCATCATCGTATCGAAGGACGGGGCCCGGGTCGAGCCGGCCGACTCCCTGGCCGGGCTGGGAAACTACGCGGCCGTCGAAGGGCTCTTCGAGGAGTTCGGCGACAAGGTGTCGTGCCTCACCATAGGCCCGGTGGGCGAGATGGTCGCGGCGGCGGCGAACATTGCCGTCACGGACCTGGAGGGGCGCCCCACGCGCCACTGCGGTCGCGGCGGGCTGGGCGCGGTGATGGGCTCGAAGGGCGTCAAGGCGATCGTAGTTGACCCCGCCGGCGGGTCGCGCGTGCAACCCGCCGACGATGCGGCCTTCAAGCAGGCGGCCAAGACGTTCGCCGCCGCGCTCAAGGAGCATCCCGTCACCGGCACGAGCCTTCCCGCTTACGGCACCAACGTGCTGGCCAGCATCGTAAACGAGGCGGGCGCCTATCCCACGCGCAACTTCAGCGAGGGGCAGTTCGAAGGGATCGAAGCGATCAGCGGCGAGCGGCAGCGCGAGGTCATCCTCGAACGGGGCGGCAAGGTGACCCACGCGTGCAGCCCCGGCTGCGTCATCAACTGCTCGCGCACCTACGTTGACAAGGACGGCCAGTACGTGACCAAAGGGCCGGAATACGAGACCATCTGGGCCCACGGAGCGGACTGCGGCATAGACGACCTGGACGCCATCGCGCAGATGGACCGCATCGAAGACGACCTCGGAATCGATACCATAGAGACGGGCGCGACGATCGCCGTGGCCATGGAAGCGGGCGTCATCGAGTTCGGCGACGTGCAGGGCGCCCTGAACCTGCTGGACGAGGTCCGCAGGGGCACGCCGATGGGCAGGCTGCTCGCGGCAGGGGCGGTGGTGTTTGGCAAGGCATACGGGGTGGTGCGCGTGCCCACGGTGAAGGGGCAGGCCATGCCGGCCTACGATCCGCGGGCGGTCATGGGCATCGGCGTCACCTACGCGACCTCAACCATGGGGGCCGACCACACGGCGGGCTATGCCATCGCCGCCAACATACTGGGCGTCGGCGGCAGCGTGGACCCCCTCAAGCCCGAAGGCCAGGTGGAGCTGAGCCGCTCGCTCCAGACAGCCACGGCCGCCATTGACGCCAGTGGCCTCTGCCTGTTCGTGGCCTTTGCCGTGCTCGACGAGCCGAAGGCGATGGAGGCCATCTGTGGGATGCTCGGGTCCCTCCAGGGGCGCCCCTTCACGGCCGAGGATTTTGCCGCCATCGGGCGCAAGGTGCTCCTCCGGGAGAGGGCGTTCAACAGGGCGGCCGGGTTTACCGATGCCGACGACCGCCTGCCGCGGTTCTTCAAGACCGAGAAACTGGCCCCCCACCAGATAACCTTCGCCGTCTCGGACGAGGAGCTGGACCAGGTCTTCAACTTCGAGGAATGACCGTGCCGGCGGTGGACATCAGGCTGTACGCCACGCTGCGTGCCTACGCCGCGGACAGGCCGTCGGTGCGGGCCGAGATCGAGCCCGGGCAGACGGTGGAAGACGTCCTGCGCGCACTCGGCGTGCCGGTCGAGCAGGCGCGCGTTATCTTCGTCAACTCGCGCGCCGCCCCGCCATCCTACCCGCTCCAGGGCGGAGAGCGAGTTGCGGTCTTCCCGGCCATCGCCGGGGGGTGAAGGCGTCCGCACGGACCGAGGCCATTGACATGGATGCGCTGGACGGCGCGGCGCTGCTGGCCCACAGCCGTGAACTCGTCGGCCCGGACGGGCAGACGCTGCGTGTGCTGCTGCTTGACAGGGTCCGGGCCGTGGCCGCCGAGGCGGGCCTGTCCACGCGCGCCGTGGAGATAGCCGCCCTGCGGCACGGCATCGTGCCCGAACGCTACCGGCCCAACATCGGCAGCATCGGCATGGAAGGCCAGCGGCGCCTGCTCGAGAGCCGTGTCGCCATCGTGGGCGTCGGCGGGCTGGGCGGCACGGTGCTGCTGACCCTCGCCCGATTGGGCGTGGGCGAGATAGCCGTGGCCGACCCCGACCGGTTCGAAGAGAGCAATCTGAATCGCCAGGCCCTGTGCGACGAGGCCCGGGTCGGCCGGCCGAAGGTGGAAGCGGCCGTGGAGCTGGCCTCCGCCGTCAACTCGTCGGTGGACATCTGCCCATTTCCCGAGCGGCTCGACGAATCCAATGCTGCGTCCTTCCTGGCAGGCGCGGCCGTCGTGGCCGACGGGCTGGGCGGCATGCGCGACCGACTGATGCTTCAGCGAGCGGCGCGCAACCTGAATATCCCTCTCGTGCATGGGGCAATCGCCGGGCTCGTGGGGCAGGTCACGACGGTGCTGCCGGGCGACGATACGCTCGATCTGCTTTACGGGGACGAGGGCCTGGCCGACAAGGGGGCGGAGGCCCGGCTCGGGTGTCCGTCCACCACGCCGGTGCTGATCGCCGCCGTTCAGGCTCAGGAGGTGGTGAACGTCATCCTGGGTCGGCCCGCCCTGCGTCGCAGGCTCCTGGTGGCGGACCTGGCGAGGGGGACGTTCGAGACGATGAGCTTCGACTGAGGCCGCGAGGGAGGTCGAAACCTGCGTGCCCGCAGACTGTTGCAGAGAGCGTTTGAGGCGCCGGTCGTGAGCGGCCTGGTCCTGGGCCTGCTGATTGAGGCGGTCACGTGTTTCAATCGGTTCGCGCTGGGGCTTCGAGCAGCCGACCACCTCGATCTGCTCACGTGGGCGACGTTCGGCGTCCGCGCGCACCACGGATACTTCGGGCTCGCCTGCCTGGCCGTCTGGGCCGCCACGTCACTCATGCGGCGGTTCCGCGCCGGTTTGTGGCGCAGCGCCTTCCTGACCGTCGGGATCGGTCTGGCTCTCAGCGACGCCGTGCACCACTTCGTCGTCCTTTGGCCCATCACCGGCAGCCCCGAGTTCCCGTGACAGGCTCGATATAACACGGAGGCACGGAGAGCACGGAGAACGACACAGAACAACCACTCACCACGACGGACACGACGCGAAGACAGTGGACCCTCTGATAGCTCTTTACTGCTGTCTGTCGTTGTGTTCGTAGTGCCGTTGTGGTTTGTCCCTTGTCTTTCTCCGTGCTCTCCGTGCTCTCCGTGTTGAATGATATCCTTTCCGCGTTTACTCGCCTTCGGCGTCGGCATATAATGGGGGTAGGCAGCGAGCGTGTGTCTCCGACGAGGTGAAGCGACAGGATGGCCGGCGCGCATAACAGACGGCGCACGGGCGACCCCGTGCTGCTCAAGATAGACTCCATCAGGCGGTCTGTCGCCTTCTGGACCATTGGATGGGGCTATCTGTGGGTGGTGCTGATCGTCGCGACCATGATCTTCGCCGGCGTGCTGCTGGACCATGCGTTCGTGCTCCAGAAGTGGGGCCGCCTCGCCTTCTTCAGGGCCTTTACCCTCTCCTTGAGCGGGGCGGCGCTGGTGGCAACCCTGTTCCCGCTGGTCAGGCGGATGGGGCGCCTCTACGTCGCCCGCCAGATGGAGACCCAGAGGCCCGAGCTGAGGAACGCCCTGATCAGCTACCTCCAGTGCCGCGACGACGCGGCAACGCCCCGCGAGCTGAAGGTCCTGATGGGCCGGAAGGCCGAGAGGTCCATCCGGGCGCTCGACACGAGCGTGGTGGTGGACCCCGGCCGCTACGTGCGGCTCAGCCTGGTGCTGTGTGTTGTCGTGCTGGCTTTCCTCGCCTACCTGCTCCTGTCCCCGAAGAGCGCCGTGGTGAGCGTGCAGAGGCTGCTGTCGCCGCGGGCCGACATCCTTCCGCCCACGGGCACCCGGCTCACCGAGATTGACCCCGGGGAGATGTACGTCATAGCCGGCGATGAGCCGCGCCTGAAGGTCAGGGTCGGCGGCGTCCCGCCGGACACCGTGCACGCGGTCTGGGACGGCGTCAGCTTTGCAGACCGGCGCATACTGCTGGCCGAGAAGGAACGTGGGCGCTGGGAAGGCGGCTTCCCCCCGGTCCTGGAGGACGGCAGCTACCACGTGGCGGCGGGCGACACGCGCAGCGACCTCTTCGGCATCACGGTGCTCCCCAGGCCGGCCGTGGTGCAGGTCCGCCTGACGTTGAGCCCCCCGGCCTATACCGGCCTGCCGGCCCGGACGGTGGACGACGGCAACGCGGCGGTGGTGAGCGGCACGGTGGTCGGCCTGAGGGCGCAGACCAACCTGCCGCCGCAGATCGGCCACCTTCAGTTCGACTCGGGCCGCCGCATCTGGCTGGCGCCGGTCGAAGGGGAGTCCGTCCTGACGGGCCGGTTCCCGGTCCTCCGCTCGGACGCCTATTCGGTGCATTTCGAGAGCATCCGCTATCCGAACGGCGCATCGTTCGAGAACCTGTCGCCAGTCAAGTTCAGGATAACGTGTCGCGAGGACGCGGCGCCGGTGGTGAAGCTCCTTGCCCCGCCGGACGGCCTGGAGGTCCGGCCTTCCGAGACGGTAGAGGTCACCTACACCGCTCACGACGACTTCCGCGTCGCTCGGGTCCGGCTGCGCTACAGCGTGAATGGACTGGTCGGTCCGGTCGTGACCATCGCCGAGCCGCGCGTCAGGAGGCTTGAGGAGGCCGCCCACTGGTGGGACCTCTCCGCCATCTCGCTCCGGCCCGGGACGGTGCTCACGTATTACCTGGAGGCCGAGGACAACCGCCCGAACGTGCCGCAGGTCGGCCGCTCGGAGACGCGGCATATCGTCATCGTCGGCCCGAAGCCCGAGCCCGAGAAGGGCCCAACTCGCCCTGCCGAGCGGGCGGAGGCAGGGGAGGGCGCCCCGCGGGAGCGGCAGCGGCGCCGCGAGGAAGCGCGCCGCGGCGAGACCGCGCAAGAGGCGGGGCCGCGTGAGGTCACATCCCCTGAGGCGCCGCCTCGTGAGGGATCACCGGAGGATGGGCAGGCCGGACGGGAGCGGCAGCGCTCCCTCGAG
>JAUVVP010000287.1 GCA_030604585.1 Planctomycetota bacterium
GGGTCTGCCTGATGGGCAATGTCCGGCCCACCGAAACACTGCTGGAGGGCACGCCGGAGTCCGTGCGGGCGGAGGCCAGGGAGTGCCTGGCGGCCGGCCGGGACAGCCCCGGCGGCTTCATCCTGTCCACGGGATGCGAGGTGCCGATCGAGACGCCGCCGGAGAACCTGATGGCACTCCTGGAAGTGGCCCGCGAGGACCCGTAGTGCCCAGCCAAGGAGTGCGTCCCCATGAGTTCGCGACAGATACTGCTGGATGCGGTTGGCGGGCGGGACGCCGGCCGGGCGGCGGTGCTCTGCCCCGGAGGGATGATGAGCCTGGCCGTTGCGGAGGTCATGGCCGCCGAAGGGGTCGGCTGGCCCCGGGCCCACTGCGATGAGGAGGCGATGCTCCGCCTCGCCCTGGCCATGCAGGAGGCGGCGGGCTTCGACAACGTGGCGCTGCCCTTCTGCATGACGGTCGAGGCCGAGGCCTACGGAGCCCGGGTTGACATGGGCGATGCCGTGACCCAGCCCAGGGTCAGGGGCGCCGTGCTGCCCGCCGACGGGTCGGGCGAGCTTCCGGAACCTGACTTCCGGTGCGGCCGCGCCGGAACGGTTCTGGCTGCCATGCGAAAGGCAAGGGCGCTGCGGCCGGACCTTGCGCTGGTCGGCAACCTGGTGGGCCCCCTGTCCTTGCTCGGGATGCTCGCCGACCCGCTTCAGGTGCTGCGCTGGACGCGCAAAAGGCCCGAAACGCTGCGCCGCCACCTGGAACGCATCTCGCAGGACCTCATCGAGTTCGGCAGGCTCCAGAGGGAAGCCGGGGCGGACCTGTTGTGCATCGCCGAGCCGACCGCCACGGGAGAGATACTCGGCGGCGCGAAGTTCCGCTCGTTCGCCCTGCCCTACCTGAGCCGGATCGCCGAGGCGGTGCGCGCGCCGGGCCTGGCCGTCATCGTCCACATCTGCGGCGACGTCGGCGCCGTCGAGAGGGAGCTCTTCGAGCTTCCCGTTGACGCCGTCAGCTTCGACAGCATGGTGGACATCGGCTCGCTTGCGCAGAAGGAGCCGCCGTGGCAGGTCATGGGCAACGTCAGCGCCTTTCTGCTGGAGACGGGTTCAGCGGACCGGATTCAGAGGCGCTGCCGGACGCTGCTCAGAAGGGGCGTGCGGCTCCTCGCCCCCGCGTGCGGCGTGATCCCCACGACGCCCGTCGCACACCTGAGGGCGATGCGTGATGCGGCCGCGCGCGAAGAGTAATGCCGGGGAAGCCAGGCAACGGGAAGGAACGGCATGTCAGAACACAACCAACTGCTGGCGGATCTGGGCTTGGACGTCCAGCTCCATGATAAGCTCCTGGCCTCGCAGGCGAAGAGCTATAGGGACATCATCCTGAGCCAGCCGGATCGGCCCGGGGCCATGGCTTACTTCGACCGGGCCGCCCATGGGGCACACGGCGGCCGCGTCCGCGAGATCGTGGACGCACGAGAGCAGGGCGCGAAGATGATCGGGACATTCTGCGTCTACGTGCCCGAGGAGATCATCCTGGCCGCAGGCGCGATCCCCGTCGCCCTCTGCGGCGGGACGACTTTCTCGGTCCCTTACGCGGAGAAAGCCTTCCCCCGCGACATCTGCCCCCTTGTCAAGTCAACCCTCGGCCTGGCCCTTGCGGACATATGCCCCTATGGCCCCATCAAGGACATGGCCGTCGGCGAGACCACCTGCGACGCCAAGAAGAAGGTGTGGGACGTCATATCGCAGAGCGTTAACTTCCACGTGCTGGAACTGCCCCAGAAGAAGACCGAACGGGGAGGCGACCTGTGGCTGCACGAGGTGCACGAATTCAAGGAACGGGTCGAGGAGCTGACCGGCGCCCGCATCGAGCCCGGCGTGCTGGCCCAGAAAGTCCGGCTCATGAACCGCAAGCGGCGCCTGCTGCGGGACCTCAACGAACTGCGCATGGCGCCCCGGCCGCCG
Source organism: Planctomycetota bacterium (assembly GCA_030604585.1). Lineage (GTDB taxonomy): Bacteria > Planctomycetota > Brocadiia > SM23-32 > SM23-32 > JAUVVP01. The sequence continues at coordinate 1,959 of JAUVVP010000287.1, forward strand.
ATCAGCGGCAAGGACGCCCTGCTGGTGATGCAACTGGCGCTCATTGACGAGCCGGAGCGCTTCTGCAACGAGTTGGAGGCCCTGGTCGCCGAACTGCGCCAGCGCGTCGAGGACGGCGTCTCGCCGTTTGCGCCCGGCACGCGCCGCGTACTCGTCGCCGGTTGTCCGTCGGTGCTCGGCAATTGGAAGATACACCACATCATCGAGACCTCGGGCGCGGCGGTCGTCTGCGACGAGAGCTGCACCGGCACGCGCTACTTCGAGAACCTGGTGGACGAAGGCGCCCAAGCCGTGGACGAGCAACTGGAAGCCATCGCCGAGCGCTACCTGCGCATCGACTGTTCCTGCTTCACGCCCAACACCGAGCGCATCGAGCACGTGGTCGAGTTGGCTGGCGAGTGCCGCGCCGACGCAGTGGTGCAGTACATCCTCCAGTACTGCCACACTTACAACATCGAGGCGATACGCATCGCGCGGGCCCTCAGGAGCGCCGGCATCCCATCCCTGGAGATCGAGACGGACTACTCCGAGGAGGACGCGGGGCAACTGCGCACCCGTGTGGAAGCCCTGCTGGAAAGCCTGCAGGGGGTGAGCCCGTGAGCGCGGCGACGACGGCCATCGGGATAGACCTCGGCTCGCGCATGACCAAGGTGGTGCGGCTCAGCGACGGGGACCTGACTGACGCGCATGTCTTCGACACCGGGCACGATCCGCTGTCCCGTCTGCTGGAGGTCATGGAGGGCATGGAAGCGGGCGCCCTTCTGGCCACCGGCTACGGGCGCTACCTGGCCCGCAACCATCTGCCCTGTGCCACGGTGACGGAGATCCGGGCCTGCGCACGCGCTGCGCGCCGGCTCTGTCCCGACTGCGACAGCGTCATAGACATCGGCGGGCAGGATACCAAGGCCATCGAGTTGCCCGAGCGCGGGTGGTTCGGCAGGTTCGAGATGAACGACCGCTGCGCCGCGGGGACGGGGCGCTTCCTCGAGGTGATGGCCGAGGCGCTGGGATACGGCCTGGAGGACCTCGGCCCCCAGGCCCTGCGCGCCGACCGCCCCGTGCAGATCAACAGCATGTGCACGGTGTTTGCCGAGTCGGAGGTGATATCCCTGATCGCGCGCGGCGAAGACCGCCGGCGCATCGCCCTGGGCTTGCACGCTGCAACAGCGCGTCGAGTGGCCGCGATGGCCTCCCGGATTGACACGGGCCGTCGGGCGCTGTTCGTCGGCGGCGTGGCCAAGAACCCGTGCATGGTGGCCAACCTGAGGGAGGAGCTCCCCTGCGAGCTGATCGTGCCCGAACGGCCGGAGCTGGCCGTCGCCATCGGGGCGGCCCTCATCGCCCTGGATGAAGCGCACGGCGGGGCCGAGGCGACAGGCGACCCCGGCCGCGGCAATCGCGCGGAGGCCGCGCCGCGGAGCGACTGAGCATCCACAGCACACATGGGGGGTTGTCCCCCGAGTTCTGAAGCTATACTCGTTCGAGGAGGTCCGTATGAGACGGCGCGAGTTCCTGACGACGGGAGTGACCGGGCTTGCAGCCGGTCCTGCACTGTGGCTGTTGGGGGCGAAGGTCTCCGCCGGCGAGGACGCAGCGCCGCGCCCGTCGCCCGACCCGGCGCGGCTGGCCGAGGCGACGATCGCCCATTTCCTGCCCGAAGAGAGAACCTGCTGCGAGTCGATCCTGATGGCCGGATGCCAGGCGCTCGGCATCGAAAGCGAGCTGGTGCCGGACATCGCCCTCGGCCTGGCCGGCGGCATAGGCCTTCAGGGCAGGACGTGCGGAGCCGTCACGGGCGCGGCCCTGGTCCTCGGGATCGCGCTCGGCCCCCTGGAGCCGGAACACCCGAAGCGGCTCCTGCGGGTGTGTGAGGCCGTGCAGGCTCTGTCCAAGGAGTTCGAGGAGAGGTTCGGGACGCTCGAGTGCCGCAAGCTGTGCGGTCTGGACCTTTCCACGCCGGAGGGACGAAAGACCCTCAAGGAGCGCGTGAAGGCACAGACGTGTCGCAACTACATGGAGGCGTGCGCCAGGATGCTTGCGCAGCGCCTGGGCGCGGCGTAAGTGCACGGTGCGCCCTGCCCCCGCTGTGGTTGCGCGGCGGCCCCGTGGGCGCTACAATCGTCTGTTGGACTCCTGTTTCGGCGGACGAGGCGATGGTGGACCTTGAGAAGCGCAAACGGGTGATGCAGCGCTCGATGCGGCTCGGGCACTGCATCTGTGACCCGAAGAAGCCGTGTCCGTGCGATCTGCTGAAGACGAAAGACGTCTGCACGTGTGCCGGCGAGCGGCTGGAGCCGGAGACGGCGGGTCCGATA
>JAUVVP010000279.1 GCA_030604585.1 Planctomycetota bacterium
GGCCGCCGTCGTAGCGCAGCAGCATGGCCGCCTGCTCATCAACGCCCGTCTCCCCGATGTGGGCCATGCCGGTCACCCCGGCGGGCGGCCCGCCGAAGACCATGGACGCCAGCGCCAGCGGGTAGATGCCCACGTCCAGCAGCCCGCCGCCGGCCAGCTCCGGATTGAACAGCCGTGCGTCGGGTTCCCAGCCGGAGCGGAAGCAGAAATCGGCCTTGAGCATGCGCACTTCGCCGATCGCCCCGTCGGCCAGCAGTTCGCGCAGCCGGCAGATCGCCGGCAGGAACCGCGTCCATATGGCCTCCATCAGGAAGACGCCGCGCTCTCGCGCGCAGGCGATGACCTCCTCGGCCTCGCGGGCGTTGATCGTCAGCGGCTTCTCGCAGAGCACCGCCTTGCCGGCCCGCATGCACAGGATGCTGTTCTCTTTGTGCATCGGGTGCGGCGTGGCGACGTAGACCACGTCCACGTCCGGGTCCTGGGCCAGCGCGGCGTAGCTTGCGTGCCGGTGCGGGATGTCCCACTTCTCGGCGAAGGCGTCGGCCGTCTGCTGCGCGCGCGAGCCGACCGCCCTCAGTTCCGCGTCCTCCAGGAAGCTGAGGCCGAGCGCGAACTTCTGCGCAATGCTCCCCGTGCCCAGTATCCCCCACCTGATCTTCTGCATTCTCCGTCCCCCGTGATGTCATCGCCCTCTGAAACGCGGAGGGCCATTGCCCGCGTCCGGCGACGACGATGGCCGTCGGCGACGATGGCCGTCGGCGACTAACGATTGGCCGCTTCCTCCTGGAGGTCGCCGGCGTAGTGGGCCCAGGTTTTGGGCACGAGGCCCATGAGGCGGATGCGGTCCCGGTCGGTGATGTTCTCCTGGACGATGCGGGCCGGCACGCCTTCGGCGACGGCATTGTCCGGCACGACGAAGTCCACCGGGCAGGCGCTGCCGTCGGTGACGATGGCGCCGGCGCCGACGCGGCAGTTGTAGTTGAGGCAGGCGTTGAGGCCGACCACGCCGCCCCGCCCTATGCGGCTGCCGTGCATGGTGGCGCCGTGGTTTATCCACGCCTCGTCGGCGATGACGGACTGGTCGGGCTCCTCGGCGGCCGAGCCGCCCACCTTGGCCGGCCGTCCCTGCTCGATGCAGACCGAATCGTAGATGTGCACGTAGCTGCCGATCCGGATCTTCCCGCGCAGGACGACGTTGCATTGGACCAGGCTGTGGTGGCCGATGACCACGTCGCCGGTGATGACCGTCCCCGCGCCGACTACCGTGAAGGCGCCGATGGCCACCTTGCCCTCGAGTATCACGCTCGGGTGAACGTCCGCCGTCTCGTCAATGGTGATGGAGCCCTCTTGTGCAGCCAATCCCTGCCTCCTTGCCTGGACCAATGGGTCGCCGGGTTAGCTTCGCTGACGGCCTGAACGCGGTCAGGGGCAAGAATACGGCCGTCAAGCGGGTTCGTCAAGCTACCGGCTCCGCCAAGAGCAAGGCCATGCTTCGCCGTGGTTCGGTGCGCCCGGCCCCTTCGGCATCCCCAAGCTTCGCTTGAGGGTGGCACCCACCGGCGGAGGCCGGGGCAGGTTCCACTATGCAGGGCCTCGACCTCCGAGTACAATGCCCGTTGATCGGGCAAGCGTGAGGGACGGCTGCCACGGAGGGATCAGACGGGAGGAGTGAGGCATGGATAGCCGTCATGAGGGAGCGGACCGGCTGCGCAGCACAACCATCCTCTCGGTGCGCTCGGCGCAGCAGGTGGCCGTGGGGGGAGACGGCCAGGTGACGCTTAATGAGACCGTAGTGAAGGCCACGGCGAGCAAGATACGGCGGCTGCACCAGGACAAAGTGATCGTCGGGTTCGCCGGGTCGGCCGGGGACGCCTTCGCGCTGCTGGACCGCTTCAGCAGGAAGCTTGAGAGCTTCCAGGGCAACCTGCTGCGCAGCGCGCACGAACTGGCCAAGGAGTGGCGCACCGACAAGATGCTGCGCCCGCTCCAGAGCCTGCTGGTGGCCGTGGACGAGGGTCACAGCCTGCTCATAACCGGCAACGGCGAGGTGATCGAGCCGGACGACGGCGTCATCGGGATCGGTTCCGGCGGCCCGATAGCCACGGCAGCCGCCCGGGCCCTGGTGCAGAACACGGACCTGGACCCTCCCTCCGTGGTGCAGAAGGCACTCGAGATAGCCGCCCAGATATGCGTCTACACGAACGACCAGATTCGTATCGAGACGCTGCCATGAAGGGGCTGACCCCCCGGGCCATCGCCGAGCAGCTCGACGAGTACATCGTCGGCCAGGACGAGGCCAAGCGCGCGGTGGCCATCGCCCTGAGGAACCGGTGGCGGCGCCAGCAGCTCTCCGAGGAGCTGCGCCAGGACGTGCTGCCGAAGAACATCATCATGATCGGCCCCACGGGCGTGGGCAAGACGGAGATCGCCCGTCGCCTGGCCGGCCTGGCCAAAGCGCCTTTCATCAAGGTGGAGGCCTCCCACTACACCGAGGTCGGCTATCACGGGCGCGACGTCGAGAGCATGGTGCGGGAGCTGGTCGAGCTGTCGGTGAACATGGTGCGCGGGGAGATGTTCGACCAGGTGCGCCCCCAGGCCGAACGCAACGCCGAGGAGCGCCTGCTCGATGCCCTCTACGAGCCGGCGGAGTCGGCGGCCGACGATGCCGACCGGCGCGAGCAGCAAAGCCGGGCGCGCGAGCGGCTGCGCAGGCTGCTCCAGGATGGAAAACTGGACGAGCGGCCCGTCGAGGTAGAGATCAGCGAGAAGCCCAGGGTCATCCAGAGCATGTCCGTCGGCGGCGAAGAGATGGGCTTCGACATGCAGGGCTTCCTGGAGGAGATGCTGCCCTCGCGGACCGAGCGGCGCCGCATGAGCGTGGCCGAGGCGCGGGAAGTGCTGGTCCGCCAGGAATCCGAGAAACTGGTTGACAAGCAGGCGGTCGGGCGGGACGCGCTCTGGCGCGCCGAGAACCACGGCATCATCTTCGTGGACGAGCTGGACAAGGTGGCCAGCTCAGGCGGGGAGACCTACGGGCCGGACGTGAGCCGCGAAGGCGTCCAGCGCGACCTGCTGCCGGTGGTGGAAGGATGCACCGTGCCCACCCGCTACGGCATGGTCAGGACGGACCACATCCTCTTCATCGCGGCCGGGGCCTTCAACGTCGCCAAGCCCAGCGACCTGATACCCGAACTGCAAGGCCGCTTCCCCATACGGGTGGAGCTTACCGACCTGACCAAGGAGGATTTCGTCAGGATACTGCGCGAGCCCAAAACTGCGCTGATCAAGCAGTACCGGGCGCTGCTGGCGACCGAGGGGCTGGAGGTCGAGTTCACCGATGAGGCCGTGGAGAGGATTGCCGAGTTCGCCGAGCAGATAAACCAGCGCGCGCAGAGCATCGGCGCCCGCCGGCTCCAGACGGTCATGGAGAAGCTGCTGGAGACGGTCAGTTTCGAGGCCCCGGACATGGAGCAGAAGCGCCTGGTCGTGGACCGCGATTACGTGGACGGGAGGCTGGCCGATCTCGTCCAGGACGAGGACCTGACGCGCTACATCCTATGACAGCCCGCCTACAACGCCGCAAGCGAGTGCCGATGGAAAGGAAGTGCGTCGTCTGCCATGACCGGCCGCTGCGGTTCCGGTGCCTTCAGTGCCACAAGCCGGTCTGCGACGAATGCTCCTTCAAGACCGAGCACGGCGCTTTCTGCAGCCGCGAGTGCGCCGATACATACCGCGACTTCAAGAGAAGCCAGGCACCCGAGGCGCGGCGCCCTTCCAGGAGACTGCTGAAGCTGGTGGCCCTGCTGATAGCGCTGGCCGCCGTCGCGCTGGCAGCCGCCTACTTCCTCGGCCGGCTTCCCGGGCTCCCCGGAAAGCCATAGTCACGGGGCCGACCCGGCGCCTTCACGCCGTCCCCGTCCACCCCGTCAGCCGGCGAGCTGGAAGGTCTCCGGCGCCACCTCCACGTTCAGCTCCACGTTCCTCAGCAGGATCTGAATGGAGGTCTGCTGGGCGGGGTACTCGATGCGCATCAGCGTGGGCAACTCCACGGGCTGGCCTTCCGGGTCGGCCACGGCCTCCACCCGCGCATACCGTATCCGTACCCTCACCGACCCGTCCGGGGCGTACTTCTCGATGGACACGACTCTCTCGAGACCCCTGTCTATCATGATGGTCTTGTCGGACACGAAGGCCGGCTCCGGGTCCCAGACGGGACGCATCGAGAAGAGCACCGAGAGGCGTTCCCACTGGATGAGCGCCTGTCCCCGGTCGGCGAGCAGGCCCGCGGGCTCGAGCCCATCCACCACGTCCGCGGGCAGGAAGTGAATCCGGCCCGGCTGGGGCGGCGGCGGGCCGCC
>JAUVVP010000118.1 GCA_030604585.1 Planctomycetota bacterium
CCCGCTGTCAAGAACGGGCAACGAGCAACGGGACCCTACCGCCGGCGCGCCCGGCCTTTGAGCCATTCCCGGACGCGGGCGTCCTGGTCGCCCACCTGCTCTGCCAGCTCCCCCTTGTAGCCGCGCAGGGCCTGGCCCAAGTCCTCGTCGGCGAGGGCAAGGATCTCCACGGCCATCACCGCAGCGTTTCGTGCTCCGGAGCGCCCCAACCCCATGCAGGCCACGGGCACGCCGGCGGGCATCTGAACCGTCGAGAGGAGGGAGTCCATTCCGCCCATCTGATCGGTGGGGATGGGAACGCCGATGACCGGCAGCGTGCTGCGCGCCGCAAGGACCCCGGCCAGGTGGGCGGCGCCACCGGCCGCCGCTATCACGACCTGCACGCCCCTCGCCCGAGCGTCCCGCGCGAACTCAGCCACGGCATCGGGGGAACGGTGCGCGCTGAGCACGCGCATCTCGAACGGCACCCCGAACCGCTCGAGCACCTCGGCCGTCCCTTCCATCACCGGCAGGTCGCTCTCGCTGCCCATGACGACGGCCACCTTCGGCGTCTCGCCCATCTGCAGACCCCTTCCGAAAGGATGACGCCGGCCATTCGCCGGACGCCGACAGATTCGACCGCCGGGGCACGTCATGCCCTCGAGAGCACGCTGAGGGGGACCGAGACCCTCTTCGGAACCCCTCTGCGGTGATGCGCTTTCCGGGCTAACCCTCTTCTTTCTGTTTCTGCTGGCGGGCGACGATCTCCTGCTGGATGTGCTGGGGCACAATGGCGTAATGGGAGAACTGGAGCGTGAAGCTGCCCTCGCCGCCCGTCATGCTCTTCAGCTCGGTGCTGTAGCGGGTGACCTCGGCCATGGGGATTTCGGCCCGTATTATCTGCATCGTCCCGATCTGGTCCATGCCCAGGATGCGGCCGCGGTGCCCGCTCAGGTTGCCCGTCACGTCGCCCATGAACTCCGAGGGGATGGTGACCTCCATCTCGGCGACGGGCTCCAGCAGGACCGGGCCGGCCTCTTCAAAGGCCATCCGCAGGGCCCTGGCGCCTGCGATCTTGAAGGCGGCTTCGGAAGAGTCCACGCTGTGATAGGAGCCGTCGTAGGCCGCCGCCTTCAGGTCCACTATCGGGTAGCCGGCCAGCGGGCCCTTCCCCAGCACCTCGCGGATGCCCTTCTCGACGGCAGGGATGAACTGGCGCGGGATGGAGCCGCCCACGATCTCGTCAAGGAACTCGAAGCCGGCCCCGCGTTCGTTCGGCTCCAGCCGCAGGTAGACCTCACCGTACTGGCCCCGCCCGCCGGTCTGTTTCTTGTGGCGATACTGCCCGCTCGCAGCGCGTGTGATCGTCTCGTGGTAAGGAGTGGACGGTTCGTACGTCTGGGCCGAGACGTCGTAACGCCGCTTCAACTTGCCGAGCATGACCTCCAGGTGGAGGCTGCTCATGCCGGTGATGACCATCTCGCCGCTCTGCTGGTCGCGGTGTATCGTGAAGGTGGCATCGCCTTCGGCAAGGCTGTGCAGCCCTGCGCTGACCTTCTGTTCGTCATCGCGGCTCTGGGTCCTGACCGCCAGCGACATCATCGGGGTGGGGTAAGGCGTGGGCGTGAGGGTCAGCACTCCGTCCTGGCCGCAGAGCGTGTCGTCGAGCTGTAGCTCCTCGACCTTCGTCACACAGAGGATGTCGCCCGGCACCGCACCGTCGGCCTCATGGTGCTCCTGTCCGTTGATCACGTAGATGTGACCGAGCCTCTCCGGTTTCCGTGTGCGGGCCAGTTGAACGCTCAGGTCGCCGCCGAGGCTGCCGCTGTAGACGCGGAAGGAGGCGATCTTGCCCAGGTGCACGTCGGTGGAGACCTGGAAGACGCGCGCGCAGAAGGGGCCGTCCGGGTCGGCCTGCAGGGCCACCTCTTCGTCGTTCCGGTCGGTGGCGGTCCTGGCAGGCCCTTCTGCCGGGGAGGGAGCGCAGGCGGCCAGGAACTCCAAAGTCTCCTTAACGCCGACATCGCGCTGGGCGGCGCAGCAGAGGATGGGCACCAGTCCGCCGCCGGCAACGGCCCTGCCGAGGGTGCCCGTTATCTCCTGCCGGCTGATCTGCTCTCCCTCCAGGTAACGCTCCATCAGGGCATCGTCGCACTCGATGACCGATTCGAGCGCCGCCTCCCTGGCGGACTCGAAGTCGCCGACGACGCCTTCGGGCGCCTCCTCCGCCTCCAGCAGGCTGACGACGCCGCGGCAGTCCTGCCCCAGCCCGAGCGGCAGAAAGAGCGGCCGGCACTGGCTCCCGAAGTCCTCGCGGACCTCGCTCAGCAGCTTCTCGAACTCTATGTTGTCGCTGTCCAGGCGGGTGAGCAGCAGCATCCGGGCCAGCCCTTCCTCCTCGGCGGCGGCCCACATGCGACGCGTGTTCAGTTGGATGCCGTCGCGGGCGCTGATGGCTATCAGGGCGGTCTCCACTACGGGCAGAACGCCCACCGCCGCGCCGATGAAGTCGAGGTAACCCGGCGTGTCTATCAGGTTGAAGGTCCGTCCCTCGGCTTCGAAGTTGAATACGGTGCTGTGGATCGAGAACTTGCGTTCCTTCTCTTCGGGGTCGTAGTCGCTCAAGGACGAACCCGCGTCCACGTCCCCGGCGCGCGTGGCAAGGCCCACCGCGTGCAGCAGATGGTCCACGAAGGTAGTCTTGCCCACGCCGCCATGCCCTATCAGGGCGACGTTACAGATATCGGACGTAGTTCTCTCCGGCATCGGTTTCCTCCAGGTTACTCAGACTCAACAACCGGGCCGCGCACCGGCGGTCAGCGCGGCGGCGCCGGCGTCAGCCGCGAAGGGTCCCCGGCCGCCGCCTCCAGTGCCTCCGGCAGGGCAAACCGGCCCTCGTAGAGCGCTTTGCCCACGATCACAGCATCGGCGCCGCACCTGCCCAGTTCGCGGATGTCCTCCAATGAGGCGACTCCGCCGGATGCGATCACCGGTATTCGGACGGCGCCGAGCAGCTCCTCAACCGCTTCGAAGTTCGGCCGGTTCAGCATGCCGTCCCGGCTCACATCGGTGTACAGGAAAGCGGCCGGCCGGCCCTCGGCCAGGCGATGGGCCAGCTCTACCGGGCCCTGCCCGACCACCTCCTGCCAGCCCTCGATCGCCACCCGCCCTTCCAGGGCGTCAAGGGCGATCACAATCCGCCCGGGAAGCTTGCCGCAGAGCCCCGTCGCCCAGTCGGGCTCCTTGACCGCGCGCGTGCCTACCACGGCCCGTGCCGCACCGGCATCCAGCGCGCGCAGCACGGCCTGCCGGCTGCGCAGCCCGCCGGCCACCTGCACCGGGATGTCCAATCGCTCGAGTATCTCCCGGACCGGCCCTGCGCCACCCTGGCCGCCACCTGCCCGGGCGAGCGCGCCGTCCAGGTCAACGACGTGAAGCGCCCGGGCGCCGAGCCCCTGCCAATGCTCGGCCGCCTCCGCCGGGTCCTCGTAGTATACTTTCTCCTTCTCCGGCCGTCCTTGCAGGAGCCTGACGCACCTGCCCCTGGCTATGTCAACGGCGGGATAGACGAGCATGCTGCCCGATCCTTTCCTTCCCGGCGTCGGTCTGCGCAGGGGATGGCCTAACCCGCACGATGAACCAGGATGGCGGCGCTCATGGACATGTCGCCGCAAGGTCCGCGCGACGAAACTCTCAAGAGCAGGCTACCCGCCGCGCGCCAGGCGGCCGCCCGCTTACGGGCACTCGGCCCACAGCCCGGCCATTATAGGCAGCTCCATTTGGCCTGTCAACGGCCGTAAGGCGCCGCCGACGCGCCCCGGGCGCTTCTTCTCTGGGCCGTTCGGGAGCAACGGAGTATAATCGTCCTCCCGGGCCGGCGCCTGAGGTCGTCGCCCGTCTGGAGGAGCAAGGGTCCTTGAACTTAGTCGCTCTGTTCGCCGCTGCGTTCGGCACCGCTTTTTCCGGGGCCCTGATGCCCGGTCCGGTGCTCTTTGCCACGGTGCGTTGGAGCGCGGCGCGCGGCCGCTGGGTGGGCCCCCTCATCGTGGTGGGACACGCCGTGGTGGAGGTCCCGCTGATGATGGCCGTTATCTTCGGCCTGGGCGAGGCGCTCGCCAGCCCGGGCTTCAAGGGAATGGTCGGCCTGGCCGGCGGGGCGGTGCTGCTGGCCATGGGCGCGCTTATGCTCCGGGCCGCGCCGCGACTCGCGCTGCCGACCGCGGGCAGCGACAGCCCCGGCCGCGTGGGCACGCTTAGGATCGTGGCGGCCGGAGCGCTCACCTCGGTGTGCAACCCCTACTTCGTGCTGTGGTGGGCTACCGTCGGCCTGGGGTTGCTCACGCAGGCGAAGCCGTTCGGTGCGCTCGGCTACGCGGTGTTCTACGTGGGCCACGTGCTGGCCGATCTGCTCTGGTATGGCGCCGTCTCGGAGTCGGTGCATCGCGGCCGGCGCCTCCTGTCGGACCGCAGCTATCGCCGGCTGGTGGGCCTCTGCGGCATTCTGCTGGCCGGCCTGGCCCTCTTATTCGCCTACAGCGGCTGGCGCTTCCTGGCGGCGCCCTGACGAACCGATAGCCCTCCTGCGCGGCGCGGGCCTATGCCCCGGTAGGGGAGAGAGTGACCCGTGCGATGCTCCAGGGCGGCAGCGCGAACTCGACGACCTGATCGGCATCGCTGGGACGCACGGGCAACTCGTCCACCTGAACGGCCGAGGCCTGCCGGAGCCGCGCGACCTGGTCGGCGCTGAGGTAATGGGGCCGGCCCATCGCGTCCCATTCGGCCTTCGGGTTGGCGTGGTCGGCGTCAACCCGTTCGATGGTGGCCCGCAGGGGCTCCGCAGAGCGGGAAACAGTCAGCTTCACCCGGGCGGGCCTGATGTCCGAGCGTGGCACGTCGTAGTTCCAGAACAGCACGTGCGTGGCCGGACCTCGGGTGGCCGCCAGCGCCTCGGCGGTCTTTCCTGCGCCCTCGATGTGCAGCCTCTCGTCGCCCAGTTCGTGCAGGAAGCGGAAGGCGTGGTAGGACGGCTTCTCGATGCCGTGCAGCGTCAGGAGCCCGAATCCGCCATGAAAGGGCCGGGACGGAAAAGGCGCCTCCTCGAAGACGTCGCTGAAGGTCCAGAAGGCGTAGGCGTCCGCCAGGCCGTCGTTGTCCGCGATGGTCTTGAGTATGAAGGCCGCCGCGTACGGGTCGTCGTGGTAGGGGTCAAGGCAGCTCGGCGAGGTGTTCCACTCGGTGTAGTAGAGGGGCAGGTCGCCGGCCCGCCGGCGCGGCTCCTTCACCCACTCGGTCAGGATGCCGCGCCGGGAGGCGGCCATCCGTTCCTCCATGTCCAGGTCGTGCCCGACGGCGACGTCGGTGGGGTAGTGATGGGTGGAGATGAAGTCGAGCGGCACGCCGTTCTCCCGGCAGAAGGCGATCAGCTCCTCGACCCATCCGTCGCGGGCGGTAGCGGGACCGCCGATGCGGAAGTCGGAGTCCACGAACTTGACAGCGGCGGCGCTGCGCCGGTAAAGCTCGAAGTAATCCTCCTGCGTGCCGCCCCAGAAGTAGTCGAGGTTCGGCTCGTTCCAGACCTCGAAGAACCAGCGGGCCACCTCCTCGTGGCCATAGCGGCCGGCCAGGTGCTGCGCCAGGCTCCGGACCAGGTCCTCCCACTGCTCGAAGTCCCGCGGCGGCGTCACGTTGCCCCTGTAGTGGAAGACCGTCTGCGACCCCGACGCCAGCACGGTCGGCATGAAGCTGAGTTCGATGAACGGCCGCATCCCGATCTCCAGCAGGAAGTCGAAGATCACGTCCACGTTGTAGAAGCGATGCTCAGGATGTTCGGGATTGCCGACGCAGACGCTCATGTCGTCGTTGAGCAGCCCGTGGAAGCGGACGTACTGGAAGCCCAGCTCATCGCGGCACTTGCGCAGGTGGGCCTGCCAGTCGGCCCGCAGGGCCAGCGCAGCGTGGCCGCTGCCGACGCACATCTCGTAGTAGTGCAGCAGCGGCGTCGCCGTCTTCCCCAGGTCCAGCTTGAACTCCACCGACTCTTCGCTCATCGTCAGTCCTCCCGACGTGCAGGGGTTATCGGATGTCCCCTCCATGCCATGAGGCCCGCACGACCCGTTGGCCTTTGCATTCAGACGCGATGGGCTGCCGCCCAGTCGTCCTTGGCGACCTCGGACCCGGTTGCGCGCGAGGTGATGAGCAGGGCCGGCCATGGTCCCCGCCCACCACGCGGCGCACGCTCCGCCTGAGGCGCTCACTGAAGCGCTATAACCCGTCCCGGACCCTCGCCGAATGCCTCGAAGATGCGCGTCACCTGCCAGGCCTGCTCGAGGGTGCCCTTGCTCGGAGCGCGGCCCTCCAGGATGGCCCGGGCGAACTCGTCCACCTCCCCGGAGTAGCCGAGCAGGAAGAGGCCCTGGTTATAGAGCTGGCCGAGCGAGAACTCCGGCTCCCACACGGCGCTGACGTCCTCCACGGTCCCC
>JAUVVP010000255.1 GCA_030604585.1 Planctomycetota bacterium
AGTTCGGCCTGGCAGCGGGCCAACCGGTCCAGCTCGGCCGCCGCCTGCTCGGCATCCGCAACGACAACGCCCGGGATGCCGGCGTATCGGAAGCCGGCCACGGTGTCCTCATCGGCAACGACGTAGAAGTCCATGCTTCGCCTCCGGTCGGCGGGCAGCGGCGAGTCAGAGCTTCATGTAGAGCAGCACCGCCACCAGCAGACCGTAGATGGCGATCCCTTCGGCCAGGGCCACGAAGAGCAGGCTGCGGGTCAGCAGCTCCGGCTTCTCAGCGGCGGCTCCGAGCGCGGCCGCCCCGACCTTGCCCACCGCGTAGCCGGCCGCCAGGCAGGGCACGGCGATGGCCACGGCGATGGCCATGGACAGGTCCCACCGGACCGCCCCGGCGACGCCTGCCGACACCGACTCGCCCACCCGCGCGGCGCCGCCTTCGCCGTCAGCGCCGAGAGCGGTCGCCACGCCGAGACCCGTGGCGATGCAGAACGCCGCCAGCACCGCCGTCAGCATCAACACATTCCCGACGTACCTTCTCCTGAAGCCCCTGGTATTCATGAGATCTCCTCAACGCAGTAAGAAAAGGGTTCCCTGCCGGCGACCGGCGCCCTACTCCAGCCGGAAAGGCTCGTAGCGGACCCCCTCACCGCCGAAGAACTTGGTGAAGAACTCGTAGTACTCCAAGCGCATTATCTGAACGGCCACGATGAGCCCCTCCAGGCCGATGATGACCGCCGTGCCGACAATGAAGACCCCGGCGGACCAGATCAACCCGCCCGGTAGATCGTCCACCAGGCGCTGGAGGACGAATATTGTAAAGCACAGGGCCGCGTGGCTCAAAGCGAAGGCCGCCACGCGCAGAAAGGAGAACGTGTTGGCCAGGTAGCCCATCACAGTCTCCATGGCCTCGATCAAGCCCTGGAAGAACCCCATCACCAGGCCCTCGGCCGAGATGGGCCTCTCGTGGGTCAGCAGGGCGTAGAGCGGCTCGTGCAGCACCAGCACGATCAGAGGCAGCACGATCAGCACCATCACCAGCCACCCGTCGGCCGCCCCCGACCCGGCCACCAGCACCTTGGCGGCGAAGGCCAGCGCCCCCCAGTAGAAGAGGATGCCCACCAGGCCGAACCGTCCCAGCAGCCCGGCCTTGTAGTCCCGCAAGCGCAGCCTGTTGATGATGTTGAGGACCGCACCCAGGCTGATGAGCACTATGCCGAGCCCCATCGCCAGCACGAGGTAGCGAACCAGGTGCTCGGAGGCGCCGGCGCCTTCCCCCTCGAACCGTATCGGCTGGAAGCCCAGCGTCAGGGGAAATCCCCAGTCCGCCAGCGACTTGCCGAAGAAGGACCCCTGAAAGAACGTGCCGAACAGCATGCTCGCCACCCCGCAGGATGCGATCACGCGGCCGGCGTCCCGGGCCACGCCGCCCTTGGCCAGCCTCCCGGTCAGCAGGCCTATCGCCAGCAGGCAGAGCCCGTGGCCCAGGTCGCCGAAGATGATGCCGAACATCAGCAGGAAGCTGACCGCGAACATGACCGTCGGGTCGATCTCCGTGTAAGAGGCCACCCCATACCCCCGCACCAGCCTCTCGAATGGAGCGAAGAAGCCGGAATGGACCACGTGGCTGGGCACACGGCCCTGCTCGATGTCGTCCGGGTCGGGCTCGGCGATCTCTATGACGGCCTGGTCGGCGGTGGCCCGCACGACCGCCCGGCGAAGCTCGTCCGCCCGCCGGGTGGGGACCCAGCCGGCGATGACGGCTGTGGCCCACGTGGTGCCGAAGTTCTGCTGCGCTTCGTAGAGCTTGAGCTGAAGGGCCAGGGCCGAGGAGGCCTCCCTGAGGGCCTGCGCGCGCGGCCGGCCGATGGCCTGCAACTGCCGGCGCAGGTCGGCCGCCGTCTCCTCCAGACTTCGCTTCGTTGCGAGGGCTTCCTGGTAGACGGCCGCCGGCGTCTTCTCCTCCCAGGCCGGGATCGGCGTCTCCTCGAAGCCGTGTTCCTCCAGAACTGTGTCCATGGCGAAGCGCCGACGGCGCGTGCTGACGACCAGCACGTCTACAGTGCGATCCTCTTGGGGCACCCGTTCCCCGAGGGGGAACATCAGCACGCCGTCCGGCATGGCGGCACTGAGTCCGTCGAGTTCGGCCGGGCCGGCCGAGCCTGCCTTGATCGCCAGGAAGTCCGATTCAGCCAGGCGGCTGAGGGGACCCCTGACGTCCTTGTAGGGCGACAGCGCGCGGAGCATCTCTTCCGCATCGGCAAGGGCCTGCTGCGTGCGGGTCAACTCGTCGGTCTGCTCGGCGACGCGGGCCTCGAGCGAGTTGACCAGGTCCTCGACCTGGCCGACGGAAACGGCGGCGCCCGCCGCGCGACCGGGCGGCCCCGATTCGGCGACTCCCATTCGTTGCATCAGGCCGCGCAGGCGCCCCATCAGGCGGCGGCAGCGCTCGATCTCGCCGCCCAGATGCTCGGGTTCGAGCCGGCCTTCGGCCTCCTCGACGCTGCTCCTCAGGTGCACGACACCCGCTTCGCCCAGGGCCTTCGTAACGCAGTCCACGTCACGCTCCAGGACGAATATCCGCACCTTCCGCATCGCCGCCGGGCTCAGCATGTCCTCCGCCTCTTAGCGTTGCTCGTTGCTGGTTGCTCGTTGCTCGCTCTCGTCCTCGTCCTCGTCCTCGTCCTCGTGCTCCCCTGAACGTCCCTCTACACCCCGAGGTATTCGACGATCTGCGCCTCTCCCTCGCCGTAGCGCAGCATCTGCGTGAGGGCGAGCAGGTGGCGCAGTTCCTCGCGCTTCAGGTAGAAGTAGCTGACCAGCACGGCGGGGCCGGCCAGCATCTCGTAGTACTGCCGGTTGGCCAGGCGCACCGCCTCATGCCACAGCGCCTCCTCCAGGCGGCCCAGGTCGGGCGCCTCGTCCGGAGACACGGAATCACCCAGCACGCGTTGCAGCCACGGCAGGGACTCGACCACATCCCCCAGTTCGGGGTTGGCGTGTATCCGACGCAACTGGCCCCGGCTGATGCGGCCCCATCCGGCGGGCAGCAGCGTTTCCCACTGCTCCCACGGGATGCCGTATGTGCTGGAGGCCCGCAGCGTGCCCAGCAGTCCCATCGCGTCGAACTCGCAGGCGACGGGCGCAGAGCACTGCCGGCGCTCGCCCGGGGGCAGCCCCTCCAGGGCCTCCCGCACGCCGGTCCAGTAGCCCTTGTCGAAGGCCATCTCCAGGTATGCCCTGCGCCCCGTCTCCCCGTAAAGGGGCAGTGCCTGCTGCGCGCACTCGCGGACCGTGCCCAGGGGTATGCGGGCGATGAAGCCTTCGACGCCGCCGCTGCCGGCCAGCTCCTCCACCGGCAGCGAAAGCGCGGGCGGAAGATCGATCAGGTGCGCGGCGGGGTCTGCCCCCTGCCCCTCCGGTGCGAAGAGGCGGAGCAACACCTTCAGGTTCTCCACGGCGTAACGGTCCAGCAGGGCGCGCACCAGGGCCAGCTGGGGACCGGCCAGGTAAGCGGTCACGGAGTCCAGTTCCGCCGCGCACGCGCTCAGCATGCGCCGCTCCAGCGCCGACGGGTCGGAGACCTCCTCGCCGGGGAAAAGGCGCCAGGCCAGATCCTCCACCGTGCGCTCACGGGTCAGCTCGCGCAGACGGGCCCCCTCGTAGAAGCGGCTCCTCCTGCCGCGCAGCCTGGCGTTGACGAACTCGAAGGGCACCTCGGAGAGCGCCTGCGCCCGCACGTTCGCTGGGGAGGTCCGTCTCATCAAGTCCCCCGACGCCGCCAGTTGGGAAGGGAGGCCGGCCACCTGCCGCTATCGGTCCGGCTCTTCGTTGCAAGCGATCACGCGCACTGCAAACTCGACGGCCTTCGCCAGTTCCTCGCCCCCTATGCTCTGCGCAGAAGGAAGCCTGCGCCACTCCTGTTCGATGAGCTTCTCCTTCTGCTCCTGGAGCGTGCGGGCGTTGTGCGCGACGAGCTGCTCGGCCTGTCGGCGGGCTTCCTCGCGGCCCTCGGCGACGATGCGGCGCGCCTGCTGACGGGCCCGGTCAACGGTCCGGGCGGCCTCCCGCTCCGCCTCGGCTATGATGCGGCGGGCCTGCTGCTCCACCTCCAGAAGCCGCTCTATGACGTCGCTCACTGTTCGACCTGCACCTTCCGAATGGCCTGGATGAGCGCGTCGGCGTCCCGCGCCGACACCATCTCGCCGTAGACCCCCGGCACCTGCATCAGGTTGCCGATGTCGGCCAGCACCTCGACGTTGGGGCCCGGGTTATGCACCTCGGCCAGCACCAGGAAGACCAGGTAGACCAGCTCCCCGTCGGCGGCGTCGAACTCGATGCCGTCCCGGCTGACGCCGACGGCCAGCACCACGCCCGTCAGGTCCGGGTGCTTGGCGTGGGGTATGGCGACGCCGCCGCCGATGCCCGTGCTGCCCTTGCCCTCCCGTTCGTACAGGGCCTCGATGATCCCCTCGCGGTCCTTCACCTCCCCCGCTCGGACCAGAAGCTCGACCAGTTCGGCGATGGCCTCTCCCTTGTCGAGCCCCTCCAGAGGCACCTTCACCGTGTCTTTGCCGATCAACCCTGCTCGGATGGACCTGGCAGA
>JAUVVP010000185.1 GCA_030604585.1 Planctomycetota bacterium
GACCCTCGGGGCTGTCCAGGTCCGCGGCCGGCCTGTCCACCGCACCATTGACAACGTCCACCGCTGCGGTCAGTGCGTGCTGAATGGTGAGCGAACGGGTGATGTGGATGATGCTGTAGACGGAGAAGACCGAGAAGACCACGTAGAAGGTGACGACGAACCACCTGGGCAACAGGGGCCCGGCCTCCGCCTCCCTCAGGACCGGGGCCTGTTGTTCCTCTTCGATTGGGCTCGGTTCGCTCATTGCACGGACTCAGCAGTTCAGAAGGGCACCATGGTAATGGCCTTGTGGATCAACATGATGGCGACGGCGCCCATGCCGACCAGTCCCATGCCGGCCCCGTAGCCGGCGGCCAGCACCGGGGTGAAGTTGCTCCACCGTTCGCGGCCGAACACCTTCGCCATGTAGAAGCGGCCCAGCAGCGCAGCGGCGAACATCGGGAACGCGCCGGCGGGATCGCCGACCAGGCCCGTTATCGTTCCGTAGAGGAAGAGCGTAGGCGCGCCGATCAGCTTCAGCACCGTGAAGGTGACGACGCCGTAGCCGGTGCCCCCCAGGATGAACCGCCAGTTGATGGCCTTGAGGAAGAAGGCGTTGCCCGTGGTGGTGGCCGTCATCCAGAAGGCCCTCATGGTGGCGTCGCGCGGCCAGAACCGCATCGCGTGGGGGTAGTCCTCCGGTATGTCGCTTATCTTGTAGAGGAAGGACCAGAAGAACAGGCCGGCACAGACGGCAATGGGCGCCATGATCAGTTGCGCCTTGAAGATGCTGGTGAACTTGGTGCCGGTCAGCTCGGTCTCTCGGAAGGTGCGCGCCCCCCAGCCGGCGTCGGACATGGGGACCGGCGCATACCAGATGTCCACGCCCTTATAGCCGCTGAGGACGAAGGCCGCCTCCCGTGCGTAGGGGATGCCCACGGCGTGGCCGGTCAGCCCGTGCAGCCGGGCACTGATATAGGACATGATCGGCGTCCAGCCGAAACCGAAGAGAACCAGTATCCAGATGGGGAACTTCGGCACCAGCCAGTGGCAGAGCATGATCACCCAGAACGTCCCGGCGACGTAGAACAGCAGGGCGACCGGTATCGGCACGTCGCCCCGCCCCTTCGGCGGGGCCAGCGTGCTCTCGCTCGTGGCCGTGCGGGCCCGGCGGGCGAGGATGGCCTACGTGATCGCCGTGTAGAACCCCAGGATCGCGATGGCCAGAGCCGTGCCGATTCCGAAACTGAGCCAGAAGTCGAACTGGTTGGCCAGCCCGGTCTCGATGTAGTCCATGCCGGGCTCCCACATCTTCAGCACGTCGAGCCGGTAGAGTATGGGGTTGAGCACCAGCCGACCGAGCACGGCCGACGTGAACTGGCCCACCACCATCCAGAACGGCAGGACGAACCCCCAGAAGAGCAAACCGATATTGGTGCCGATGGCCAGAGGCACCGCACGGAACCACGCCACGTCCTGTAGCTTGGTGGTGAAATCGTAGAAGGGCACCGGCAGCAGGTAGAGGGGCTTTCTGAGGAAGACGCCCGAGAGGGTCGGCACGGCCACGTAGATGAGCCCGAAGACTATGCCCACGGTGCTGCCGATCGAGAAGCAGCGCCAGCGCCAGGTCTCTTCGTCGCTCTCGGCCAGGGCCGTCACCCCCTTCGCTGCGATGGGGGCCAGCGGGAAGGGCAGCCGCTCCACGTCGCTGGTCAGGCGGAACAGGGCATAGCCGAGGCTGAAGAAGCTGAGCCGACCCCACAGGGTGAACAGCGCCATCAGGCCGAGCTGGGGCCACCAGTCCCTGTGCAGCAGCGAGCGGATCACATAGGCCTCGCTGCCGGGAGGCGGCGCCCGCCAGAACGGGATCTGGTTGGCGATCTCGAACTGAAGGGCCGCGTCGCTGCGCACGAAATACGTCATCCCCACGAACGAACTCAACCACCAGGCCGGGATCGCCGTCCCCAACACCCCCCACGTCACGCTGTAGATGACGTACATCTCCTGGCGGGTCAACGTCGTGCGGCAGCGCTTGGCGATCTCCAGGAAGATGATGAGCGTGACCCAGACGGCCGGCGTGCCAAGCTGCTGGCCCAACATCAGCCACATGAACATCGAGCCAGGCATGATGACAAAGGCAACGAACAGCCCGGCAAGGAATGCCTTGATCCCCCACCCCTCGGCGAACTCGGTGGGTTGCTCCTGCGCCTCGCGTATCTGTAGGTAATCTTCCTCAGGCATCGCTCACTCGTGTATTGCCCGTGCTCAGTCCTGCGGACCTCACCGGCCGGACCTGCCTGCGCCGGAACGCCCGCGCCGAGGGGGCATCAGCTCCCGCCGGCCGCCGCTCCCGCCAGCAGCACGACGCCCTCCTCGGTGAGCCGCTTCTTGGCGTCCGCGGTCACCAGGCGCCAGATCAGCAACTGCTTGCGCAGGTCCTTCAGGAAGCCCAGGTTCATCCGGTGCCAGGTCTGGAACTCGCCGCTCTTGCGCGTGATGGTGAAGAACAGGTACGTGATGTCGGTCTCCTCGGGGTCCGGTATCGAGGCTATCTTCACGCCCTGGCTGACGCCCATGTCCAGCGGGGCGACCCAGACGTCGGACTCGATGCAGATGCGCTCGGTGCCCTCCACCTCCTCCTTGTAGAAGCGCAGATTGTCCGAGGTGAAGTTGCCGACGGCGTCTTCGTCGTTGCTCTGGAAGTAGTCGTGCAGGTAGGACATCACGCCCAGCGTTTCCTTGGAGCTGACCGTGAAGGGGAACCATATCTCCCACACGTCGCCGGCCGGCTTGGGGATGGTCATGCGGCGCGTCTCGTCCGGCACGCTGAGCCTGCCCGCCATGTGGGCCGGATAGGCCGTGGAGGCCAGCACAACGGCGACCACCAGCACCGCGGACCATACGGCGCTGATGCTGGAGTAGTTGAGCGAAATGCCCGCCATCAGCGCGGGCACGTATATCAGGCCCCGGCTGATGACCTGCCCCAGCAGGTAGCCGAGCATGGCGCCCATAACGGCGAAGACGCAGCTCTCCGCAAAGAACAGCGCCGCGATGTGCATCGGCGCCAGGCCCACCGAGGCGTAGGTCTTGATCTCGTTGATCCGCTCGTAGACGGCCCCGAGCATCGTGTTGAAGACGATGAGGGCGGCTATCAGGATGGGCACCACCAGGCCCTTCACTCCCCCCATGCTGAGCCGGCTGCGCGTGGCGACGCGGTGGACCTGGACGGTGGCGTCCACCTCGGCACTGTCGCGGTAGCCGGCGTAGAGGGCCAGGTTGACCCGGCTCAGTAGCTGCTGCAGGTCGCGGCGGAACGGACGCAGCGCCTGCTCGGCCCGCGTGGCCCGGCCCGGCCCGGCCGCAATAGACCGAATCGTCCCCCCCAGTTTCAGGACCAACTCGTTCGGCATGCACACGATGCGGTCCGGCTCCATGTGGATGTACTGCTCTTCTTCCTCCTTCTTGGCCGACCTGCGATGGACGAAGCCCTCGACGTCCATCTCGCCGGTGGCGCTCAGGGCCAGTCCTCCTCCGCCGCCGCCGGCCCCTGCCCCGCCCTGCCTGAACTGCTGGGCCACGAAGTCCACGGGCGTTATCTCTTCGCCGTCTATGTCTTCGTACCTGAACAGCTCGTCGCTGTTGAACGTGCCGACGACCCGCACGTGCCGGCCGAGCACGGAGATGCGCGCCTGGCCCACCTCGCTGTCCTCGATGCGCAGGCTCTCCTTGATCCGCGTCGGCAGGATGCACACGAAAGGCCAGTCCTCCATCGAGCGGTCGAACCACTCGTGCTCCAGGTACTTCTCGTCGTTGATATTGGAGAAGTAGGCCTCCTCGGGGCTGAGCCCGAGGATGGCGTTGGCCACCGCCTCGCCATCGCCATCCACCCGGTGCATCTCGATCTGTAGCTCTTCGGTCCTCTTGCGGTTGACGAACCAGCTTCGGGGCGCCGCCCTCATCCCCCGCACCCGGAAGAAGTTCATCATGTCGTCGGCGACTCGCTCCGAGAGCGGCCCCCAGCCCAGGCCGCGCAGCAGCACGCCTTCATAGGGCGCAGTGCGGGGGGAGGTGTACTCCAGCATCCGGGCCGGCATGGTCTCGAAGCTGGTGAAGGAGAGGATCGTGAAGGTCAGCAGGATGAGCGTGACGGCCGTCAGCCCGGTTCTGACCTTCCTCTTGCGCATGTTGGAGATGCCCAGCACGAAGGCCGCCATCGTAGCGCTGGCACGCGCCACGTCGGCCCGATGGATCATGTCTATCTTCTGGCGGATGTGCTCCATGACGATGTTGAACTTGCCCAGCAGATACCAGATGGTGGCGACGGCCGCCACCAGCATCAAGAAGCCGTTCAGGATCATCACCGGCGTCTGGGAGAGCTTGAAGGCCGGGTGGACCAGCCGCAGCACCAGGTAAGAGACGACGAACAGGACGAAGACGGCGGCCAGCTTCTTGCGTATCTCGACGAAGTTCAGCAGCAGCCGCTCGGTGAACAAGACGAACGGCAGCAGCAGGGCGAAGTAGAAGATCACCCCCGTCACCACGTCGGTGGCCGTGTCCCGCACCTCGGGGTAGACGCGGTTCTCCACGCCCCAGGCCCTGAGGGTGTGGTCGTAGAACTCGTCGTACCGCTTGTCCCTGCGCGCCGTTTCGGCGGCGTTGATGTGCTCCTCGGCCTTCTGATACAGGTCCCAGACGCTCTGATTGAAGATGCCGGTGCTGGCCAGCTTCTCCATGCGCCGCCCGTCGAGCTCGTGCATGTCCTTGACGACCTGGAAGGCGGTCAGGTAGATGAAGTTCTCGCTCTGCTCGGCCTTGTAGCCGATGCCGGTCGGCTCCTTCGTCCGCAGGCCCTCCTGCGGCGTCTCCTCCTCGAAGTTCAGCAGCAGCCCTTCGTATCCGACAGCGCTGGCGGCCAGCAGGAACTTGACGTTCCTGTCCCGCTTGGTGAAGAAGACCGCGCACGGCTTCTGCTGGCCGACGAAGCTGACCAGATACGGATACCAGTTGCCGATCTTCATGAAGTCACCGTTGGACTCGCCGCGCACCGCCTTGCTGCGCGCCAGGGTCCGCAGCGACAACGGGTCGGTCAGGTCGAATACTGTGGTGCAGACGCCCCGGAAGAAGTTCAGCCTCAGGTCCGTCTCACGCTCTTCCCATTCGACCTTCCGGTCGCGCGCGGTGGCCGCCACCGGCAGCGTCTGCGCCAGCTTCGCCACCTGCCCGCTGGTGGGTGACAGCACGAACCCCTGGGTCAGGAACTGCTCGTCCTCGACCAGCCCGAATACCTCGAACAGCCCCTGGACGTTGCTCAGCTTGTAGTCGTAAGTCGAGACGCCCATCATGCTCTTCGACTTGCTGCCCAGGTAGGGCGCCAGCATGCTCATGGCCACGATGGCATTGCGCACCGGCACCTTCGGCATGTAGGCCAGGAAGCTCATTTCGATGGCGAAGC
>JAUVVP010000327.1 GCA_030604585.1 Planctomycetota bacterium
AGAGCGCGGAGTCTTGCGCCTGGAGCCTGGGAAGGGCCGACTCCAGGAGCGCTTCTCTGGCCAGCTCCGCATCGCCGCCCAGGTCCATGACCAGGGCAACCGACGGGGCTGTCTGCCAGGCTCCCGAGGATTCGAACACGACCACGACCGCCTCGCGGCCCAGGAGGCGGTCAACCGTAGTGGCCGGGAGGTCCGCCAGGAGCGCGCCGCCAAAGTGCAGCGCCTCGCGCCACAGATTCAGCGCGCTCGAAAGCAACGGGGATTCCTGAATATGCCGTCCGATCCTGCTCTGGCCGATGGCCTCGGCGGCGCCCATCGGGCTGTCCAGGCGGAACACCATCATCGGCTTCTCCGTCATCGCGCCGAGGATCGGGCCCGATGCGGTCCCCTCGGCGGCCGATGCGGCTCGCCAGCACACGCCTGCCAGGGCGAGGGCCGCGATCAGAACGAAGCGCCTCTTTAACTGGGTGCTGCGGATCATCGTGCGCCTCCTGTCGGTGAAGTTCGCTCGGCGACCATGCCCACTTCGGGCAACTTGCCGTCTATTCCGTTAGACGCGGCGAGGCGCCCGTTCATTAATGAGAGTCCACGCGCTACTCGTCAGAGGTCGCGGCGGCCGCACGCGCGGCCCGGTATACCTCGCGGAGCGACACGTCGTTGGCGTCGGCGATGGCCTTGCAGTCCTCGTACTCGGGCTCGCAACGGATGACCCTCCCGCCGAGCCATGCCAGCTTCATGCGCACCTGCCCCCACGGCGTCGTGACGGCCCGCGTGTCCCGCCCCAGCTTCGAGCGCTGCCAGAGGCAGCGCCGCACGCCCAGGGTCGAGGTATGCTTCCACAGGAGCGCTTCGGTTGCCTGGAGCGACTCCGGCACGCAGAGCACCGTCAGGCGCACGCCCGGGCGGCCCTTCTTCATCTGGATGGGCGCGGTGAAGGCGTCCAGCGCGCCGGCCGCCATCAGCTTCTCCGTGCAGTAGCCGACCTCCTCGCCCGTCATGTCGTCCAGGTTGGCCTCAAGCACCCAGACGCAGTCCGACTCGGTGTCGGCCCGGGCCGGCGCCCGGCCTACGGTCAGCCTGAGGACGTTCGGCAGGGCCTCCAGGTCGCGGCCCCCCGCGCCGTATCCGATCTCCTCGATGGACATCGGGGGCCAATGGGGAGACGGCTCGCCCAACGTTTTCAGGATGGCGGCTCCGGTGGGAGTCGTCAGTTCCACGTCCACCGGCCCGCCGGCCGTGGGCAGGCCCTTCAGCAGCTCGACGGTGGCCGGCGCGGGCACGGGCAGCGTCCCATGGGCGGCCTGCACCGAGCCGCCTCCAAGCATCACGGTCGAGAATCTCAGCGCGTCCAGCCCCAGCTCGCGGATGCCGACGACCGTCCCCACCACGTCGCAGATGGCGTCCACGGCGCCCACCTCGTGGAAGTGGACGCTGTCCACGTCCGTGCCGTGCACGAGGGCCTCGGCCTCCGCCAGGTTGCGGAAGACGGCCGAGCTGCGCTCGACGACTTCCTCAGGCAAGCCGCCGCCCCCGATGATGGTCAGCACGTCCTTGAGCCCGCGATGGGGATGGTGTTCGGATTCGTCCAATCCCACCTCAACCCGCGTGGCGGCGATCCCCGCCCGCATCACGCGCTGCGCGGTCAGGCGATAGCCGGTTATCGGCAGCCCTGCCAGGGCATCTACGATCGCGTCAAGCGCCACCCCGGCATCCACCAGCGCCCCCAGGCACATGTCGCCGCTGATGCCGCTAAAGCAGTCCAGATAGCCGACCCTCATAGGTGAGCCTCCCACGAGAGGCCCGGATTAGAGCACATTCCCTCAAACTGCGCAATGGCCGCAAGCCCTGGAGGATTCGTCCTGTGACGGCGCCACACGCGGCGGCGCCCGATGCGAATGGGGGCCGCACCGTGACTCCTGGGGTGAGTCCGGGTTGCCGTGTCGAGACATGAACGGGGCAAGTCCCAATGAGGAGCCGGGCGCGGGCGCGCTTGAAGGTGCGAAGGAATTGAGCGATAATGCCCGCCTTTCGGTGGCTATCCCGTTCGTGGTGAAGGAGAAGCGCAATGGCGAGGATTGATTTCGGAGGCGTGGAAGAAGACGTCGTGACTCGCGACGAGTTCCCGCTGGAGAAGGCACGCGAGGTCCTGAAGGACGAGACGATCTGTGTGCTCGGCTACGGCAGGCAAGGCGCGGCCCAGGGGCTCAACATGCGCGACAACGGCCTTGACCTCATCATCGGCCAGGCCCCCGAATTCAAGGACGAGTGGCAGAAGGCCCTCGACGACGGCTGGGTGCCGGACGAGAACCTGTTCGCGGTCGAGGAGGCCGCCAGGAGGGGCACCCTCATCCAGTACCTGCTCACCGACGCCGCCCAGACGATCGTCTGGCCCAAACTGAAGCCCTGCCTGAACGCCGGCGACGCCCTCTACTTCTCGCACGGCTTCTCCATCGTCTACCGCGACCAGACGGGCGTGGTGCCGCCCGACGACGTGGACGTGATCCTCGTGGCCCCCAAGGGGGCCGCGGCCAGCGTGCGACGCAACTTCCTGGACGGCAGCGGCATCAACTCCAGCTACGCCGTCCACCAGGACGCGACCGGACGCGCCGAGGAGCGCTGCCTGGCCGTCGGCATCGCCATAGGGTCCGGCTACCTGTTCCCGACCACCTTCGAGCACGAGGTCTGGAGCGACCTGACCGGCGAGCGCGGCGTGTTGATGGGCTGCCTGGCGGGCGTCATGGAGGCGCAGTACAACTGCCTGCGCGCCAACGGCCACAGCCCCAGCGAGTCGTTCAATGAGACAGTCGAGGAACTGACCCAGAGCCTGATCCGCCTGGTGGGCGAGAACGGCATGGACTGGATGTACGCTAACTGCTCGGTGACGGCGCAGAGAGGCGCCCTCGACTGGCGGCACAGGTTCCGCCAAGCCGTCGAGCCGGTCTTCGACGAGCTATATGGACGCGTCAAGGACGGCACGGAGACGAAGATCGTGCTGGAGAGCACGGGTTCGCCCAACTACCAGCAGAAGCTCCGCGCGGAGCTGGACGAGATCAAGAACTCGGAGATGTGGCGTGCCGGCGCCGCCGTGCGCGGCCTCCGCCCGGAGAAGCGGGGGAAGGCGGAAAGCTGAAGGCTGAAGGATGAAGTATGAAGGAAGAAAAGAAAAAGAGCACGGCGTGGGATATCCGCGACGGGACGTTTGAGTATGCGTTGCGGGCAGCGAAACTCCATCAGGCTTTGGAGGCGGGCGAGAGCCGTGCCGCTGACTAACTGTTGTTGCATATGCTGTGCTTTGTGTTTCATCCTTCATACTTCATACTTCAGGCTTCAGCCTTCAGCACCAGCCGGTCTCCCAGCTCCAGTCCCGCTTCCTCGGCGCGGCCGGCCGGCGTCTCCAGGACGGACCGCGCTTTGAGGCACACCGAAAGCCGCCAGGGCTTCAGGGCGTGGACGATCTTGACGACCCGGTTCTCCCCGTCCAGGTAGACGACGTCGATCGGGAAGCGCATGAAGCACATGTGGATGCTGCGGCATTCGGGTATCAGCAACCCTTCCCCGGCCGGCAGTTCCTTGCGCAGCATCAGCCCCCGGAACCTCTCCCAGCCGGTGAGGGCCGTCCGCGCGCGCTCCAGCAGGACGCCCTCCCTGCCCGCAATCGTCACCCGATACGTGCTCATCCTTGCCCCTGAGTACCGCGAAAAAGCGAAGGGGCCGCAGGCCGCCGGCTCCATGCCGGCGCGCCCGACGGCATTGTAGCGGCGGCGGCGAGCCGCTTTCAATTCAGCCGCGCCAGGGCTTTTCCAAACGCGCCGGATGGCTTATAATGCTCAGGACAGGTCCCCGCAAGCATGTGGC
>JAUVVP010000064.1 GCA_030604585.1 Planctomycetota bacterium
ATGCCGCAAAGGAGTCAACCTCGTGTGCCTTGCCCGGTATGCGAATGGCGCTGATCTTGATGAGCGACATCGTTCTCGGTGGACGAACGAGGACACTACCGGCCGGATCTGCTGCTGCCTTCACGCCCTTCACCATCCTATGCTATCGCATCTGAAGGCTTTTCGCAACTCCGATTCCCGGCCGGCTCAGTGCGTTCGCCCGGAACCTGCCGGCACTGGCGCCATGCTGAGAACCGTCTTAGAATGAAGCGCGCGAATGGACCGGGGCATTCTCCCGGGAAAGGAGAACCAAAATGACCGAATGGCCCTCGAGGGACCAGGCTCAAGCAGTTCTGGCCGAATGGACCAAGAACGAGAACCTGAAGAAGCATGCTTACGCCGTCGAAGCGGCCATGCGCGTCTACGCCGAGAAGTTCGGCGAAGATGCCGGGAAGTGGAGCGTGGTCGGCCTGCTGCACGACTTCGACTATGAGAGGTACCCCGACGCGGCGAACCACCCCTTCCGCGGCGCCGAATTCCTGAGGGATAAGGGCTGGCCTGAGCAGCTTGTCGAGGGCGTCCTCGCCCACGCAGAGTACAGCGGGGTCGAGCGGGACACGCCGCTGAAGCAGGCCATCTTCGCGGTGGACGAGCTGACCGGCCTGATCGTGGCGGTCGCGCTGGTCAGGCCGTCCAAGAAGCTGGCCGACGTTACCGTGCAGTCCGTCCTAAAGAAGTGGAAGGACAAGCGGTTCGCCGCCGGCGTGGACCGCAAGCTCATCGAGCAGGGCGCCGAGGAGCTCGGCGTGCCGCTGGAAGAGCACGTCGAAACCGTCCTGGAAGCCATGCAAGGCATCGCCGACGAACTCGGCCTCTGACCTGAAGGCCGGGGGTTTCGCCCTCACGGCATCTCAATTACCTGCACCTGCAGGTCGGCCAGGCGCACAACGGCGCCGGCCGGCGCGGGCCTTCCCTTCTCGACAGCGATAGTGATCCAGCGGGTCCCCGCGGGCGCGATCCCTTCCAGGGCGAATTCCGTCCACGGGAAGCCGCCCTTCGGCACCGGTGGGTTCCCGGACCGTCCGCCCGTGTTGTGCAGGAGCTGTTGTCCTTCCTCGTCGTCGAAGTCGAGCTTCACGTACGGCACCCGGCCTTCTATCACCTCGTCCACCTTTATCGTCCCGCTGAAGCGGTACTTCGCGCCCGGCACGGCCGGTATGCGGCTGACGCCCGCGAAGCCCCACGAGTTTGAAGCATCCCGGCCACTCAGCCTCAAGCAGGGGCCCTGTTGCGGGCCGCCCGAGGGCGACGCTTCCAGCTTCATTCCGGGACTGACGTGCCAGCCCTCCGGGGAGCCGCCTTGCCGCCAGAGGGTCTGCTGCTCGAAGTCCCGGCGTCTGACGGTGAAGGACGCCACCGGGTACAGGCCGTCGGAGCGCCTGTCTTTCAGGGCCAGGTTGAGGTTGGTTCCCCGGCGGGTCACAAGGCCCACGGCGAGAGTCATGCGCCCCTCGGCGTTGCCGGGCAGGCGCAGCTCCACCGGCTCGACGACCTCGGCGCCGGGGGCCCAGGTGTTCACCGGACGCAGCGGCCAGCGGCGCTCCTCCACCACTTTGCCGCCTGCCTCGTCGAGCACGGCGAGGCGGAGCTTCACGTCCTCGTGGCAGTAGGCCACGCCGTCATTGCGCCAGGTCAGCTCGGCCCGGCACAGTCCGCGACGGTTCTTCCCAACGGTAAGGCTCGGCCGGTAGGCCACGCTGGAGAGGGTGAAGCGGTACCCGATCTTGCGGGCGAAGTCCCTCAGCCGCTCGCGTTCGCTTTCGTCCTCGATCCTGTCCGAGCGCGTCCCGTACCAGTTGAAGTAGCTCGGCGCACCTTCCAGAGCCCACCGATATATCTCCGCAGAATCGCCCGGGTTCTGCAGGATGCCCTTGACCGGTTCGTACATGGTGCCGACGTGCGGCGACATCCGTCGGAAGTCCGGCGCGAGCCAGTGCGGGCCGTCCCACACGCCGTCCTGGCGAGGCATCACGCCGGTCCTCTGGCAGTAGTTGAGCACCTGATTGCGGATCCATTCCTTGCGGGTCTCCCTCTGCATGTGGCCCTCGCCCAGCGGCAGGGCAAGGCGCGTCCGCTTGAAGTGCTTCCGGTAGAGGTCAATGAGGTCCTTGGTGGCGTCCACCACGCGGTCTGCCGAATAGCCCTTCAGGCACCACTCCTCGTAGTCCCCGAAGAACCATATCTCCCCGAACGATCCGACCGGCACGTCCACGTATTCCAGGTGTGGGTCGCCGTCGTAGAGGCGCGCCAGTTCGGCGACGATGCCGTCCATGGCGTTCAGGTACGCCTCGCCCCACGGAACCGGGAACTTCTGCGGGGTGCGGCGGTCGCGGATCATCACGTACTCGACGCCCGTCTCATATATCCAGGCCGGCGCCACGTCCTCCGGGGCGTTGGCGGTCAGGCAGTTCGGCATGATGCGCAGGCTGAAGCGCCTCCCGGCTTCCTTGAGGGCACGGGCCCATCGGCCGATCTCTGATTCCTCGATGGTGTAGACGCCCGGCGCGGGATTCAGGTCCTTCCACATCACGCGTATGTAGACGTGGTCCGATACCTCATCCACCCAGGTCGTCTCTCCTTGGAGCCATTGCGGCGGTGCGGCCCAACTGCAGAACGCCAGCCCCATCCCCGGATTGAAGATCACCTCGTCCGTCCCTTCCGGCACCACCGTTACCATACCCTTGTCCTCCGCCGCGAACGCGCACAGGGCCGGACCAACGATCACCGCCACCACAGCCAGGATCGCAACTCGACCCGCCCACGACCGCCCGCCGCCTGAACCTTTGACAGCCATCGCCTGCTCCTTGCCCGTTTCTGCCGAATGAGCACAGTACGCCCGCGATGGTATTCAGTTCGGGAGCGGCCGTCAACGGCCGGAGGCGCGGCGAGTGCGGGTCTGAAATGGGAGCCATTTGCGCTGTTCGTA
Organism: Planctomycetota bacterium; assembly: GCA_030604585.1. GTDB lineage: Bacteria > Planctomycetota > Brocadiia > SM23-32 > SM23-32 > JAUVVP01. The sequence continues at coordinate 2,966 of JAUVVP010000064.1, forward strand.
AGCTGCATGGCCTGAAGAGCTTACGGGCAGCACTGGCTTGTTCTTACCCCAGTCGGGGACTGGAGAAAGTCGGCATATGTGGTGCGAGCACAGCGTGTCATCCTGAGGCGCCTCGGCTTAGGCGCCGAAGGATCTCGTTGTTGCGCAAGGAGTTACGACGAGATTCACGCCGGAGGCGCGCAAGCTTCGGGCCTACAGGATCCGGCCCTCAGAATGACACGCCTCGGCGGCTCTGGGCCGGCGCCTTTCGCAACGCCAACAGCGCAAATGGCTCAAATGCGAGTATTGCTTGACGGCAGCGGTCGCGCGTGGTAGGTTCTCCGCTCAGCCCTTACGGTCCCGCACTGCACTTGCCGGAGGCGAATGATGAGAGTACTGATGTCGAGGCATTCGGAGGGGTGGGAGCATTCCTACCTGCCGCACGCGGAAGTGGCCATCAAGAGGATGGGCAAGGATTCGGGCCTCTACGAGACGGTGACCACGGCGCGCAGCACGCTCATTAGGGCCGAAGAGCTGGCCGGGTACGACGTGCTCATCTTCGCTACGACCGGCGAGCTGCCCTGGAACGACGACCAGAAGAAGGCGCTGCTCGACTTCGTGCGCGGGGGCAAGGGCTTCGTCGGCATCCACAACGCGGTGGACACTTTCTACCAGTGGGCCGAGTACGGCGAGATGGTCGGCGGCTACTTCAAGGGGCATCCGTGGACCCAGGAGGTCACGATCAACGTGGAGGACACCCAACACCCCGCCACGGCCATGCTCGGCGAGTCCTTCCGCGTGTTCGACGAGGTCTACACGATGAAGAGCTGGGACCGCAGCAAGTCCCACGTGCTGATGTCGCTCGACAACGCCTCCGTTGACCTCTCGAAGGGCAACCGCGAGGACAACGACTACGCGATGGGCTGGTGGCATGAATACGGCGAGGGGCGCGTTATCTATACGGCGCTCGGCCATCCGGACGAGCTGTGGGACGAGCCCTGGTTCCTGGAACACATACTTGCCTGCATCAAATGGGCCGGGCGCCTGGTGTGAGTCGCCCGGGTGGGGCTGCGCAGCGCAAAGCAGGTTGAGGGGCCGAACCGGCCATGTGAGCCCGTTTCTCTACGAACCGGGTTCCCTCGCCGGTCACTAACAGAGCAGAAGGGCAGAGGAGCCGGCCACGGCGTCGGCAGGACGGGGGACTCTGACCAGGCTGTGCAGCCGCAAAGGGGGGAACCAGCCATGAAGCTCAACACGCATCCGGTGAGACCGGCACTGGTGTTCGCAGTTGTCGTTCTGGCCGCCGGGACTTCGGCATTCCGCTTGCCGCCCGGCAGCCGGTTGACTCTGCTCATGGTTTCGGCCGCCGGCAGGCAGGAGGGCTTCTCGTATGATGGCTACGCTGCGCTGCTGAAGGCCTACGTGGACGAGCAGGGCATGGTCAACTACCGCGGGCTTAAGGCGGACGGCGACGGGCTGAACGCCTTTGCCGAAGCGATGGGACGACTCGACCCCAGGACATATGAGCGATGGAACGAGAGGCAGAAGGTCGCCTTCTGGCTGAACGCCTACAATGCGCTGACCCTGAAGGCGATCATTGACAACTATCCCATCAGACCGACCTTTCCCGCGCGGCTCCGCCACCCGAGGAACAGCATCCGCCAGATCAAGGGGGTCTGGACCAAGCTCAAGTTCCGCGTCATGGGTGAGATGACGACGCTGGACGCCATCGAGCACGAGGTGCTTCGCAAGGAGTTCACCGAGCCGCGCATCCACGTGGCGCTGGTCTGCGCGGCGATGGGGTGTCCGCCCCTGCGCAATGAGCCCTACAGGGGTGAGGCGCTGGACGAGCAACTGGGCGACCAGGCGCGGCAGTTCCTGGCCAACCGGGAGAAGTTCCGCATTGACCGCGGCAAGGGGCGCGTTTACATCTCTCCGATCCTCAAGTGGTTCGGCGAGGACTTCGTCAAGGCTTACGGCACCTCGACAGAGTTTGCCGGGCACGGCGAGACCGAACGCGCCGTTCTCAACTACATCAGCCGGCACTTGAACGAGCAGGACCGCCGCTACCTGGCCACCGGCAAGTACAAGATCAAGTACCTCGATTACGACTGGTCGCTGAACGAGCAGAAGCCGGAGCCCCGGTGACCCGGCCGGGGTCCGAGGCACGGCCGTGGGGAGCGCTTGCGAGCCGACGTGCCCCCAGTTTGGCTACAGCCAGCCGCGCAGCAGTCCGTCCTGTTGCTCGAGGACAAGCGTCGGCTGCCGGGTCGGCGGTTTGCCCGGCCGTGCAGGAGGCGTGTGGCTCAGGCTGTCGCCGACGCGCCATAGGCGCTATGGCCACGGCGTGGAGAGCCTGAGCCACATGGTTGACAGTCGCCACGGGGCAGCCTACGATTGGGGCACTGAGTCCCGACATACTGCGCGATCCATAGGAGGCGTGCTGCGATGCGAGTGAGCACGAACTACCGGGGCGGACGCCCGATGATCATGGCCACGCGGGGTGTGGTCGCGGCCGGCCATTACCTGGCGGCGGAGGCGGGCCTGCACATCCTGCGCCGCGGCGGCAATGCCATGGACGCGGCGGCGGCGATGGGCTTCGCCCTCGGCGTCCTCGAGCCGCACCAGAACGGCATCGGCGGCGAAGTGCCGGTCCTGGTCTACGATGCCTCGGCGGGCCGGGTCCACGCGGTCAGCGGCCACGGCGTGGCGCCGGCGGCGGCCACTATCGAGCGATACCGGCGGCTCGGCGTCGAAGACATCATCCCGGGGGACGGGTTCCTCGGGGCGGTCGTGCCGCCCGTCGTAGACACGTGGGTCACCGTGCTGCGGCGCTTCGGCACGATGCGGCTTGCCGACGTGCTGACCCCCGCGATGGAGCTGGCCGAGAATGGTTTCCCGATGGGGAACGGCCTGCACGGGTCAATTGCCGCCCAGGCGGAGAAGTTCGGCAAAGAATGGCCGTCCTCGGCCGCGAAGTTCCTGCCCGGTGGGGAGCCGCCGGCGGTCGGAAGCGTCTGGCGCCAGCCGGAACTGGCCGCCACCTTCCGGAAGCTCATCGAGGCCGAAAGCGCCCATCAGGACCGCGACGCCGGCCTCCAGGCAGCCCGCGACCGCTTCTACAAGGGTGACATCGCCGAGGCCATCGTCGAGTTCGCCGGCTCGACCCCCGTCAAGGATGCCTCCGGGAAGGAGCACACGGCGCTCTTCACGATGGACGACTTCGCCGGCTTCTCCGCCCGGGTCGAGAACGCGGTCAGCGTCTCCTATAAGGGCGCCGAAGTGCACAAGTGCAGCAGTTGGACCCAGGGGCCGGTGCTCTGCCAGGCGCTGCGGCTGCTGGAGGGCTTCCCGCTGGCACAGATGGGGCATAACTCCGCCGACTACATCCACACGGTCATCGAGTGCATGAAGCTTGCCTACGCCGACCGGGAGTTCTACTACGGCGACCCCGAGTTCGTGGACGTGCCCTTCGACCGGCTGCTGAGCGAAGAGTATGCCGAAGAGCGGCGCAAGCTCGTGGACGTGAAGCGCGCGTCCATGGAGCTGAGGCCGGGCGGCTACGAGCCGGTCCGAGCCGAGAAGGTCGGCGACCTGCTGCGCGCCTTTGCGGACGACCGCGGGCGGGGCCACGCCGGCGGCGACACCACCAAGCTCGAGGCCGCCGACCGAGACGGCAACATGGTGTCCGCCACGCCGAGCGGAGGGTGGCTGATGTCCTCTCCGGTGGTGCCCGGGGTCGGGCTGCCTCTGGGCACCCGTGGGCAGATGTTCTCCCTGGTCGCGGGGCATCCGAACAGCCTTCAGCCCGGCAAGCGCCCTCGCACGAGCCTGACGCCGTCGCTCGCCACGCGGGACGGGAAGGCCTGCCTGGCCTTCGGCAGTCCGGGCGGGGACTGTCAGGACCAGTGGGCGTTGCAGTTCTTCCTCAACGTGGTGGAGTTCGACATGTCACTACAGGAGGCCGCTGAGGCCCCTACCTTCTTCACCAGCCACTTCCCGTCGTCCTTCTATCCTCGGACGGCCCAGCCGGGAGTGATGAGCGTCGAGGGTCGCATCCCCGACAAGGTCCGCATCGAGCTTCAGAACCGCGCTCACGTCGTCAGAGTCACGGGCGACTGGTCATCTCAGAACGTGCTGGCCGTCATGTCGGAGGGCGGCGTGCTCCGGGCTGCCGCCTCACCGCGCCTCGAGAGCGGCTACGCCATGGGCTGGTAGGGTGCGCCTGCGCATCCGATTACATTGCCTGCGCCTCCGGGTCAGGCTATACTGAGGCTTTGGATAAGCCGGCAGGGGGCAACGGGTGCCTTCCCGTGCTTCCGTCCTGCGGAGGCGTGATGATGCGGCAACGTCTGAGCCGTTCGAACCGGGCGAGGGCCTTTCTCCTGGCCATGGCGTGGGCATGCCTGCTTCTGGCCGCTCCGCGCTGCCTGGCCGGCGAGGGCGAGAAGGTCCTGGAGGAGAACTGGTACGCGCTGTACCTGAACGAGAAGAAGGCAGGCTACTCGTACGGGCAGGTCATCGAGAAACGGATCGGCGACGCGGTCGCCTATGAGAGCAGGCTGCACAACGAGTTCACGTTGACCCGCGGCGAGATAGCCCTGCGGTTCGTGATGGACACGACCATCACAGAAGGCCCCGAAGGGCTGCTCGTTGCCTTCCGCCACCAGGTGCGGGGGCCGATGTTCATGGACATGCAGGGCACTGTGGAGGGGGGCGAGCTGGTGATAACCGCCGGGACGGGCCGCGCCAGCAAGACGGTGCGCGTGCCCGTCCACGAGGGGCTCTGCCCCTGGGCGCTGCATCGGCTGAAGGTGAGGATGGGCCACGAGCCGGGCACGAAGTACTCTGCGAAGGCCTTCATCCCCGACATGCCGACGCGGGCGCACGATGTCAGCGTGGAACTGGTGGGGAAGGAAGACGTGCAGGTCTTCGAGGTTACGAAATCGCTGTATCGCTCCAACGCCAGGTTCAGCGCCTTCCCGGGCCTCTCGAC
>JAUVVP010000197.1 GCA_030604585.1 Planctomycetota bacterium
GGTCCATTTGTCGCTCCTTTGGGAGGGGCCCGGAAACGCCGGGCACGGGCTGCCCCGCACGCCGTCATGCTACGAAGAGCGTCCCCCTGAGTCAACCCCCCAACCAGCTCGGCCTGGTGGTCCTGTGAAGGAGGACCCAACGAAAACCGATGGTGACGAACGCGGCGAGGCGGGGTACAATGAAGGGAGAGGAGGCTCTCGGTTTCCGCCGCGGGTTTCGGACTCATAGTCTTCACTATGGCCCCCGGCGGAGTTCTCAGCACGGACTCCCGGGGGCCTCCTCGGCGAAAAATCGGAAAAATCGGGACAGTCACCTATTTCCCAGCCCTAACCTGTTGCTGGCGCGCCGTTTATGGACGCGAAAATAGGTGACTGTCCCGATTTTTGTCAGAGCCTGCGCATTACGCCGATGACGGGGCCGTAGATGGCGAAGTCGGGCGAGTTCTTGTCTACGACGATGTCCTCGTAGTCGGGGTTCTCGGCCTTCAGGCGCACCTGCCCTTTGTTGATGTAGACGCGCTTGACGGTCGCCTCGTCGCCGATTCGCACGGCGGTGATGGCGCCGTTGCGTACGCGCCCCTTGCTGTCCACGACGACGTAATCGCCGGGCAGGATGCCGGCCCCGATCATGCTCTCGCCTTCCACCTGCAAGGCGAAGGTGTTCTCATTGGCGTTGAACAGGCCGGTGGTCGAGAGCGAGCTCTCCAGGTTCTCGACGGCCAGTATCGGCGAGCCGGCGGCAATCCTGCCGACCAGCGGGATGCCCTGCGGTGCGAGTTCCTCGCGGATCTCGATATTGCGGGCCTTGCGGTTTCGCCGGCGGATGTAGCCCTTGCGCTCCAGCGCGTCCAGGTGGTCGGTGGCCGCCTTGGGGCTCTGGAAGCCGAAGTGCTGGGCGATCTCGCGAACGGTGGGCGGCCGATGCTCCGCGCGCATCGTATCGCAGATGAAGTCGAAGATCTCCCTTTGCCTGTTCGTCAGTCCCTTGGCCATTTTCCCGCCCTTCAGCTTAGAGTATGGCACAGCGACAGCCGCCTCGTGCCTCACCGAGCGACTTCCATCTCGACAAATGTATTATACGACAATACGCAAGGCCAGTGCAATACCTTTGACGAACTGAATCCTCCGGCCCGTTCGCGGCCGGTCCTCACTTGCGCGCCCGGGGCCTTGCCTTAGAATGAGGACGGCAGGGGGGCATTGTCTCGGGGCATGGCGATGGCTGAAGCGGGATCAGAGGAAGAGGAATCGTACAGGCGAATGCAGCGGCGGGCGGACCGCATCAGCTCGCTGATCGTCGCCAGCGACTATCCGGCCATTGACGTGGTGATCGAGATACGGAAGCTGCGGGAGTTTGCCGAGCGGCACTTCCCGGAACGGATGGGGCTGTTCGGGCGGCTCTACGAGAGCCGCTTCAGGCGGCTCTGGGAGCAGTTCCGGGCTGAGACCGACGAAGAGCTGCCGGAGTGGTGAGCCGGCCCGCTCAGGAAGGGCGCAGCAGCCGGTCGGCGATGAGGAGAATGGCGGCCAACAGGTAGAGGTAGGGCGAGAGGGGTCTGCCGGCGCCGGCCTGGAGCGCCGCCGCCCTTACCGCGCCCCGCGCGACCAGCTCCTCGGCCTGCATCGGCAACGACTTCCCGCGCGGAGTGACCGCCCACGCCCGGCCGCCTCCGCCGGCTGCCCAGGCGGCCATCTGCTCGGGCTGCGCCCTCGTGATCACCCCCTCCGTCGGCCGTCCTTCCAGCTTCACGCCTTCGCGCGACCCGACGACGACGGTGTGCAGCGCGATCCCGTCGCGTCTTATCTGCTCCAAGATGCGGTGCGGGGACTCGCCGTGGTTCTCGCCGTCGCTGACAAGCACCACGACGCCCGCACCGCCATCTCTGACGATAAGGTCGCGCGCCTTCCGGAGCGCCGGCAGGAGTCGCGTGCCGCCCGCGCCGGTCCAGTGCGTGCGGGCCTGCGCGAGCAGGTCGAGGAACGCCGCCCTGTCGGCGGTCAGGGGGCAGACCACGGCCGCGTCCTGCGCGAGGGCGACCAGGGCCGTCCGCCCTGCGGGCGCCAGGGAGCAGAGATGGGCGATCGCCTCCCGCGCGGCCGCCAGCCGGTCGGGCTCGACGTCCCGCGCCGCCATGCTGGCGGAGACGTCCAGCACGAAGACCACCGGGACCGACGCGGGTGAAAGGGCCCCGGGGGCGAAGGCCGCGGGGTCGGCAAGCCCGACGATGAGGGAGGCCAGGGCCGCCAGCCGCAGGGCGCCGCGGGCGGCATTGGCACCCGCCGTCGAGGTCCGGTCCGGTTCTGCGGCGGAGGCTGGGCCCCCGCTAAGGTGCTGAAAGCGGCGCACCACCCGGCAGGCCCTCGACCAGAGCAGCCATAGGAAGGGCAGGGCCGCAAGGCCGATCAGGGCAGCCGGGCGTTGGAAGGTAACCGTCGGCATGGGCGTTCAGGCGTCGGCCGCGGCGGGCCCTTTCAGTATCTGCGTGCCGACGCCCTTGTCGGTGAATATCTCCAGCAGCAGCGAGTGGGGCAGCCGACCGTCTATGATATGCGCCTTGCGGACGCCGGCCTCCAGCGCCGCCAGGCAGGCGGAGACCTTCGGCAGCATGCCGCCGGTGATCACCCGCCGCTCGATGAGCGACTCGACCTGTTCCTCCATGATGCTCGACAGGAGCGAGCCGGGGTCCTCGGGATCGGCCATGATGCCGTGGACGTTGCTGAGGAAGACGATCTTCTCGGCCTGCAGGGCGCCGGCGACGGCGCCCGCGGCGGTGTCGGCGTTGACGTTGTAGAGCTGTCCGGTCTCGTCTTGCCCCACGGGGGGCACGGCCAGGATGGTGCCGTCAGCGCCCTGGGCCAGCATCCGCTCCGCCGCCACGCCGACCACCTCGCCGACGTAGCCGATGTCCAACTGCCGGGCGCGGCCGTCATCGCCGACGACGGTCAGTGCCTTTCTGCGGACCTTCAGCAGGCTGCGCCCGCCCTGGAACGTGGAGCGAGCCCGGCCGCTCTGGGCTTCAATGCGGCGGACGATGTCGGCGTTGACCTCCTCGGTGAGCACGCGCACGACCACCTCGAGCGCATCGGCGTCCGTGACACGGTGCCCGTGGACGAACCTGGGCGTGAGGCCGGCCCGCTCCATGGCGAGCGATATCTGCGGGCCGCCGCCGTGCACGACTATGGGGCGCATCCCTACCGCCGCCAGGAAGACAACGTCCTCGAGCACGTCGTCCAGGACGGCGGCGTCCTCCATGGCGTGGCCGCCGAACTTGATGACCACCGGCCTGCCGGCGAACCGCTGGATGTAGGGGAGCGCTTCGATCAGCACGTCGGCTTTCTTTATGGCTTCTTCCATGGCTTTCGGCGCGTTCGGGCTGAGCTGTGCGGGTATTCTACCACGGGCAGCCCGGCCTGTCAGGGGCCATTCTGGGGGCCGCCTGGACCCCGCTGGGGGCGGCCGCGCAGGTGCGGCGCTTTTCCTTTGACAGAGGCCGGCTACGCCCTATAATGACGCGAGAGACCGCGTGGGCTTTTTATAAGAAGATAGGAAGATGGCGCGAAACTGGAGCCTTGCGATATGTGGGTGGCTGCTGTTGTGTCTGGCGGGGGCGCCCGTTCTTGCAGCGGCGCCGGGCACGATCGGAGAGGAGCTGGACCGCGACCTGCGGCGCATCGATCCCGCCGAGCACATCCGATTCCTGTCCGGTTATCCGAGCCGCTTTACCGGTTACCCGGGATGCTTCGAGGCGCAGAAGTACATCACGCAGGAGTTCAAGGACCTGGGCCTTGCCAACGTGGAAGAGTCCACCTTCCAGGTCGTGGTGCCCATCGTGCCGAACGACGAACGGTGGGGCAAGAGGCTGCCCGAGGCGGAGTGGGCCGTTCGTCCCAGCCACGGCGGGACGTTGACGGCTGGCGGGCGCGAGGTCCCGCTCTACTGCATCCTGCCCAACTACGCGCGGACCTCCATGACCGGCGACGAAGGGATAACGGGCGACCTGATCTGGGGCGGCAGCGGTTACCTGGCGGACTTCAACGGCAAGGACGTCCTCCACAGCATCGTCCTGATGGACTTCGCCTCGGACACCCGATGGCTGACCGCAGCCAAGATCGGCGCCAGCGCCATCATCTTCGTCGAGCCCGAGCACCCCTTCCGCCTGGACGCCGAGCAGAAGTACCTGGAGCTGCCGATGCCCGTGCCGCGGTATTACCTGCGGCGCGCGGAACTGCCGGCGCTGGCCTCGGCCGTTGTGGGCGGCTCGGAGGAGGACTTCACGCCTGAGACGGCGCTGGCAGCGCTCGGCGGGCTGGGCGAGGAGGGCTCCTCCCCCGTGCAGGCAAACGTCAAGGCGCTGATGCGCTGGGAAGAGATGGACGTGGTGCGGGTCAGCGCGGAAATCCCGGGCACCGACCCCGACCTGAGCGACCAGAAGCTGATCCTGTACGCCTACTACGACGGGGTCTCGGTGGTGCCGGCCCTCTGCCCGGGGGCCGAGAGCGCCAGCGGCGTGGCCGCGCTGCTTGAGATCGCCGAGTTCCTCAGCAAGTATCCCCCCCGTCGCACGGTGAAGTTCATCGCCGCTCCCGGCCACTACCAGGCCCTGGCCGGGGTGCGCGACTATGCCTTCAAGGCCGTCTACCCGCGCCGCGAGGGTGCCGACAAGGACGCCAAGGAGGGCACCGGCGAGCCCTACTTCTTCATCGGCCTCGACCTGTCCAGCCGCCACAACGGCCTCGGCTCGTTCTACAAGGGCCACTTCTACGACCAGTTGACCAAGGGATGGGACAACAAGGAGGTGGAGCTGCAGCGGGCCTACAGCGAGTACTCCGGCCTGCTGGTCGAGTGGGCGGACCAGTTGACCGGCAGAGGCGGCCCCGCCGAGACGCTGAAATACCAGAGCGGCATCGTGCCGCAGCAGGGGCGCGACTGGCGCTCGTTGGTGCCCGACTTGGTCGCCTACGACAGCGAGGTGATGTCGCTGAGCGGCTATCCCGCCATCACGCTGGCCACCACCGGCGACCCGCGCAACAGCGTGAACACGCCGCTGGACACCTTCGACCGGATGGAGCCCTACCTGGACAACGTGCGCAGGCAGGCGGTCGCCTGCGCCTACCTGGTCAAGAGGACCGCCGACGTGCCCGTCCTGCCCATCCAGAGGAAGGAGATCTGGAAGAACAAGAAGGCCGCCAGCCTGTTCGGCTTCGCCATCGAAATGAGCTTCCTGGCCTACATGCCGAAGGTGCCGGTGCGCAATGCCATCGTGGCCATGAGCATGCTGGCGCCCTACCTGGGCAGCAAGTCGAAGAGCATGATGGGCGTCTCGAC
>JAUVVP010000001.1 GCA_030604585.1 Planctomycetota bacterium
CCTCAGCAGGCGGCCCGGCGTCGTCTGGGCCTGTCCGCACAGAAGCGCACGCTGCTGGCCACGGGCGGCTCCCAGGGCGCCCTGGCCCTCAACGAAGCGCTCTACGACGCGTTGAGCCTGATACAGGCGAGCGGGCTGGACCTCCAGGTGATCCACCTGACCGGAGTGGAGCACCTGGGGGCGGCACTGGAGCACCCCGTGAACCGTTCGGCGTCGTACAGGCCGATCGGCTTCCTGGAACGGGTCGAAGAGGCCTACGCGGCGGCGGACTTCGTTCTGTCCCGTGCCGGTGGCTCGACCCTGGCCTACCTGACGGCGCTGGGTCTGCCCTCGGTTCTGATTCCCTATCCCTACGCGGCTGAGCGCCATCAGCACGCCAACGCGGCAGTGCTGGCCGAAGCGGGTGCGGCGATCTCCATTGACCAGTCCGAACTGACCGCAGGGAGGCTGGCGCGGGCGATCACGGCACTGGCCACGCGTGACGGCCTGCGGGCGCAGATGGCAGAGAGGGCACGGCGGCTGGGCCGTCCGCGGGCGGCCTTCACGGTGGCGGCCGAGCTGGCCAGGATGGCCGGATTCGGCCCGCAGATGGAACTCTCACCTGAGGACGAGGGGGCGCTTGCCAACCGGTTTCCACGAGCAGCCTGAAAGGGGCGTGCTATGGCGAAGAGGCGCAGGTCAAAGAAGCGGCACCTGTCGGGGGAGCACTGGCATTTCATCGGCATTCTGGGGACCGGGATGAGCTCGATGGCCACCTACGCCGCCGACTGCGGCGCCCGCATAACGGGCTCCGACGTGCGGCCCGCTCCCACCGTCAAGGTCCTCTCCCAACGCGGCATCCAGGTAAGCCTCCAGCAGGAGGGCCGCGGGCTCGACCGCGACACCAACCTGGTGGTCATCAGCCAGGCCATCGCCGAGGACAACCCGGAGCTGCTGCAGGCACGCCGGTTGGGACTGGAGGTGGTGCGCTATCCGGAGCTGCTGGGCCTGCTGATGGAGCGCAAGAAGGGCATCGCCGTCGCCGGCACGCACGGCAAGAGCACCACCTCCGCTATGATCGCCTACGTGATGCGCCGGGCGGGTCTGGACCCCTCCTACATGATCGGCGCCGACGTGCCTCAACTGGGCGGCGGCTCCCACTATGGGTCCGGCGAATACCTGGTGGCCGAGGCATGCGAGTACAAGCGCTCCTTCCTCTACCTGTCGCCGCAGATCGGCGTGGTCACCAACATTGACGCCGACCACCTGGACTACTACTACGACATGTGGGACATCAAGGAGGCGTTCACGGACTTCGCGCTGGCGACCGGCGAGGACGGTCTGCTGGTGGCCAACGCCGACGACGCCAACACCCGCAGCGTCGTGAAGCAGGCCGGGGTACGGACGGTCACCTACGGGATCGACCGCAAGAAGGCCCTCTACCGGGCCGAGAGGTTGTGGCGCGCCAAAGTGCACAGCAACTTCGACATCGTCTACAAGGGCAAGAAGATAGACAGGTTCAGCATCAGCCTCTACGGGACGCACAACGTGCTGAACGCGCTGGCGGCCATCGCGGCCTGCCATGAGGCGGGCATGGACTTCGCGACGATAAAGGACGGGCTCGCCAACTTCGAAGGCGTAGCCCGCCGCCTCCAGATCATCGGCACCCCGTGGAACGTCCCCATTGTGAGCGACTATGCCCATCACCCGCAGGAGGTCAAGGCCAGCATCGCCGCCACCCACCAGAGGTTCCCCAACCAGCGCGTCTTCGTCATCTTCCAGCCCCACCAGTACTCCCGCACCAGGAAGATGCTGCCGGAACTGGCCGAGTCCTTCCGCACGGCGTGGGTCACCTACATCTGCGACATCTACGCCGCGCGCGACTCCCGCGAGGACCAGCGCTCGGTCAGCGCGCTGGACCTGGTCCGTCAGATGAACCACATAGGGCTGCTGGCCCACTACGTGCCCGAGTTCGCCGACATGGAGGACATAATCGTCGGCGACGTCATCCCGGACGACGTGGTGCTCATCATGGGCGCGGGCAACATCTGGGAGGTCGCCCGCAACATCATCCCGAGGATCGAGGAGAAAGGCCGCCGGCAGCTCGCGGCCTGAGGCACAGATGGCCGGGACGATACAGTTGCGCCAGTTGACAAGCCTCCGCATGGGCGGCGCGCCCGTCTGCTATTTCCATCCCCGCACGGAGGCGGAGCTTCTCGCCGCGCTGGAGCAGTGCCTCCGCCGCGGCCTGTCCTGGCGAGTGCTGGGCGGCGGCTCGAACCTGCTCGTGGAAGAAGGCACGCTTCCCTACGCGGTCATCCACATCCACGCGCCCGGGTTCGACTTCATCGAGCGCAAGGACGGTGCGAGTCTCCGCGTGGGGGCGGGCGTGCCGACGGCGGGGCTGCTCGCCTTCTGCCGGCGCGAAGGGCTCGGCGGGCTGGAGTTCCTGGCCGGCCTGCCCGGAACCGTCGGCGGCGCAGTAGCCGGCAACGCCGGGGCATGGGGCAAGGAGGTCTGCGACCGATTGGCGCGCCTGCGCGTCGTCTCCACGCAGAGTGCCGCGATGGTGCGGCACCGCTCGGAGATCGAGTGCGCCTACCGCCATGCCGACCTCAGTGGCGGCATCGTCACGGAAGCGGAGTTCGAGCTTCGGCCGACCAGCCCCGAGCTGATCGCAGAGCGGATGGCCGAATGCTGCCGCCTTCGCGCCGAGCGGCACCCGCCGGCCGGGCGCAGCGCCGGCTGCATATTCAAGAACCCGCCCCACGGCTCCGCCGGGAAGCTGCTCGACCTGTGCGGGCTGAAGGGCCGCCAGGTCGGCGGCGTCGAGGTCTCGCAGCGACACGCCAACTTCATCCTCAACCGCGGCGGCGCGGTCGCCGGGGACGCCCTGCGCCTCATTCGCATCATGAGGGAAGCCGTCCGCCGCCAGTTCGGCATAGAACTGGACCTGGAAGTGCGGCACTGGCCGGCACGCTCGAAAGTGGCTTGATAAGAAGCGCAGCAAGCACCAACGGAGGAACCATGAGCAAGGCCGAGAGGCTGAAGGTCGCCGTGCTGATGGGGGGCCTGAGCGGCGAGCGCGAGGTGTCCTTGAGGAGCGGCAGCGCCGTTGCGTCGGCACTGAAGGAAGCTGGCCACGAAGCTCTCCCCTACGACGTGACGGACCTCTCGCTGCCCGGCCTGCTGAAGCACAGGCCCGACGTTGCCTTTGTGGCCCTCCACGGCACCTTCGGCGAGGACGGCGTCGTGCAGCAGCTCCTTGAGAACATGGGCCTGCCCTACACCGGCAGCGGGCCGCAGGCCAGCCGACTGGCCATGGACAAGATAGCCAGCAAGCGCCTCTTCATCCGCAACGCCATCCCGACTGCCGACTATCTGACCGTAGGGCCGGCTGCGCCGCCTGAGACCGTGGCCGCCCAGGCGGAGCAGTTCGGCTACCCGCTGGTCTGCAAGCCCGCCGCCAGCGGATCGAGTCTCGGAATCAGTATCGTCAGGAGGCCCGCTGAACTGGCCCCGGCGCTCGCACTGGCCCGCAGGGAGAGCGAGTCCGTCCTGTTCGAACGCTACATTCGAGGGCGCGAGTTCACGGTCGGCGTGCTGGAAGGCGAGGCGCTGCCGATGATAGAGCTGGTGGTCAGCCGCGAGTTCTTCGACTACGGCGCCAAGTACGAGGACGAACGGACCCGCTACATCACGCCGGTCTCCTTGCTGCCCACCCTCTACCGCAAGGCCTGCGACGCGGCAGTGCGCGCATACCGGGCGCTGCACTGCCGACATATGGCGCGCGTGGACTTGCTGTACGGCTACGACGGGAACCTTTACGTGCTGGAGGCGAACACCATCCCCGGATTCACCCCGCGCAGCCTGCTGCCCATGGCCGCCGCAGAGGCCGGCATACCGTTCGCGCAGCTATGCGACAGGTTGGTGCGCGGCGCTCTGCACGAGGCCGCCGGCGGGAGGCGCCGCCGGCTCACCGCCTGACTCCCCGCAAGCACAGGTCCCGCACAATGGCAAAACGAGCAATCCGCAACGGCAAACGGCCGGCGCGTCGCCTTCCCCGGCGGGCGCTCACGGCCATGCTCTGGGTCGGCGTCGTGCTGCTTATGGGCGGCGCGGTCTGCCTGGGGAGCCGCGCCGCGTGGCAGGCTATCTCGCACCGGCCCGAGTTCCGGCTCGACCCTTTGGCGCTGAACCTGAGCGGGCACCCCCGATGGGTGAACGGCCCCGCGATGGCCCGGGAGCTGCGCAGCCGCCTGAGCCAGGTGCCGCGGGGGAGGGCCATCTTCGACCGGGACATCGCCCGGACGATAGCGCAGGAGCTGGGCAGGTCGCCGTGGGTGCTCGAGGTCACCAAGGTGGAGAAGAAGCTGCCCGACACCTTCCTGGTCGAGGCGATCTTCAGGAAGCCGGCGGGCCTGGTGCTGATGGACGGGACGCACTACATGGTGGACAGCAGGGGGCACTGGCTGCGGGACGAGCTGTTCCATCGGCCCCAGGAATGGGAGCCCGAACGGCTGCCCCGCATCGTTGACCGGCTGCTGCGCGAATCGCCCCCCCTGGGCCGGCCATGGGACGGACCCCGCCTGGCAGCCGGCGCGCGCCTCTCGGAGTTCCTACGGCAGAAGGGACTGCTGGACGAGCTGCACCTGGCCACCATAGACGTAACCGGCGTGGGAAGGGCCGCCGCGGAGCCGGACATCGTCCTGACGACCGTCGGTGGGGCACGCGTCAAATGGGGCAGGTCCTCGGTCTACGAGCGCGTGCCCGGATTGGAGGGACCCCTGTTCCAGCCGCCGGACGTCGAGAAGCTGGAGATGCTCCTGAGCAAGCTGAACGAGCGGCCGGAGCTGAAGCGCACGAAGGGCTGGAGCATGGACCTGCGCTTCCACGGGCAGATAGTTTTTGCCCCGAGCGATTGACCTGCCCGAGCTGCGAGCCCCGCTCGACTCATCTCCTTGCCGGCCGCCGCTTTATGACCCCAACGGGCTCCGCGAGCGGGCACGCCGCTTCCAACGTGGCACCGTGTTTGCGTATAATGCCCAAGCGCTTATTCTGTCCTATTCTGGAAGGCCGCGAGCCTTCCTCTGCGGCAAGCCGCAGCAGACGATAGCGGGAAGCCAGCCACCCGATGCAGGCGAAGCTGATACCCATCGTGGGAGTGGAGGGGCAGGAGGACCTCACCCTGTCCCCCGCGCAGCCCATCGTTCTGGGCCGGGGGGACTGCTGCACCGTCCGACTGATGCACAGCAAGGTCTCGCGCCGCCACTGTCGCGTAGCCTTCGAGAACGGCTTCTACAGCGCCGAGGACCTGGACAGCAAGAACGGCACGTGGGTCAACAACCGCCGCATCCACAAGGCCATCCTGTTCCACCACGACCGGATCACGGTCGGGGGGGCTGAGTTCCGCTTCGTGCTCGAAGGCACCCTAAGCCAGCAGACCACCAACATAGACCTGGACGGCGAGGATGACCTGAACTTCGAGACCGAGATCCGGGAACCGGTTGACGGCCACACTCCCTCATCGCTGTTCCTCGACATACCCAAAGCCGATTCCGGCGACAAGCCCGAGGACCTGGAACGCGACCTCTCCGCCGTCTGCAAGATCATCAACAGCGTCAACGCCGAACACCAACTGGACCGGCTGCTGGAGACGGTCATGGACAGCGTGATGGAGGTGAGCGAGGCCGACCGGGGTTATCTGATCGCGGCCAAGAAGCTGGACGGGGTGCTGATGCCCCTGGTCCGTCGCAACCGCGACGGCATCCCTGCCTTCGCTCGCAACACCTTCAGCCGCAGCATCGTCTCCGAATGCTACGAGAACGCCTACGCAATCCTGAAGTCCGATCCCGCCAGCGATTACGACGCCAGCGAAAGCGTGATGGCACAGCAGATACAGAGCATCATGTGCGTGCCGATGAGCGACGAGCAGGGCCCGGTCGGGGTGATCTACGTGGACAACGTGGTGGGCTCGCGACAGTTCACCAAACGCGACTTGAAGGTGCTGACCGCGATCGGCAACCAGGCCGGCATCGCCATCCGCCGGGCACAGCTCGCCCGACAGGTCGAGACCCTCTTCCGCGACGCCATGCGGACCATCATCAGCCTGGTCGAGGTGAAAGACCAGTATACCTACGGCCACAGTGAGCGCGTCACGGCCGTGACCCTGCGCCTGAGCGAACTTTGCCCCGCCGACATGGAAAGGCCCGACATGAGGGACATCGAGATCGCCGGGCTCCTGCACGACGTCGGCAAGCTGGCCGTGCGACTGGACATCCTCCAGAAGCCGCAAAGCCTGACCGACTCCGAATACGAAGCCGTCAAGGAGCACCCGGTCAGCGGCGCCGCCATCCTGAACAGCGTGGACAACGCCGAGGCCATCGCCGCCGCCATCCGCCACCATCACGAGCGCTGGGACGGCTCCGGCTACCCGGACGGGCTGGCCCGGGAGCGGATACCCGTTCTGTCGCGCCTGCTGGCCATAGCCGACGCCTTCGACTCGATGGCCTCCGACCGACCCTACAAATCGGTCCTTCCCCAGGAGGAGATCCTGGCTGAACTCTCCCAGGGCGCCGGCACGCAGTTCGACCCGGTCCTGGTCAACCGGTTCGTCGAGGCCCTCACCAACGACGACGTCTTCCGCAGCCGCATAAACACCGTCTATCGCCACAGCGGCAACGTGGGGCACGGAAGGGGCCCGTTCGACTGAGCGCCTCCCGCCGCCCAGCGGGGCACAGGCTTGCAGGCCGGCCCGCCAGAGGATACATTGTTCCGGACGGGGGTGCTATCCGGCAGACTGCGGCCGCACACTGGCAGGCATTGACCACATGAGGGGCTGCCCCGACAGAGACGGGTCCGTGGTTGCGCAGCTCGTGTGCGTCTTGCTTGCCCTGGGCGTGGTCCTGCCGGCCACGGGCTGCTGCCTGTTCGGGCCCTCGCCTCCTCCGCCGCCCCTGTCCAGCGACCAGGTCGTCGCGGCCCTGCGCGCCGATTCCAAGCGATTCCGCACGGTCACGGACAACAACATCACGCTCCTGATCACCGAAACGGCCGACGGGCGGACCCATAGACTCCCCAGGTTCGGCGGCAACCTGGGCTTCGACCGGGAGAAGCCGGCCCTCTACCTGCTGGCCGAGAAGCTGGGCCAGACCGCTTTCTGGCTCCGGGCCAGGGGGATGCACTTCTGGCTGGCCCTGCCGCGCACGCAGGAGGTCGTCACCGGCGGTCCCGTGGCCTACGCCAAGCTGCCGGAGTTCATCCGGCCCGACGAGGTGCGGGGGTTCTTCTCCGGTCCCGACTGGCTCGGCCTGACCTGGCCCTCGACGAGGATGGCCGTAGAGCAGGACGATTACCGCTTCGACGTCTACGTGGTGGGCGCGCTGCGCCGGCAGGTCTTCGTGGACCGCCGGAAGGTTGTCGTCACGGCAATGCGCAGTTATGATGCGCTGGGGCGGACGGTTACCGAGGTCCGCCTCTCGAAGCATAGGCCGGCCGACGGCCTGCTGTTCCCGCGGCGTCTGACCATCGAGAGGCCGCCGCTCGGCGTTACGCTGGAACTGCGACTCGGCAACCCGAAGATCAACCCGGACATCAGACCAGAGGCCTTCGAGCCGGCCGAACGGCCCGGGTGGACCCACGTCAACCTGGACGTCCGGCCGCGCTCGGCGGTGAGGGCCTTCAGGGCGGACTGAATGGATGCACGAGCCACACGGCGGAGAGCGCGTGGGCGTGGCAAACCCTACGCCCTCATCTACGGCATCTTGCGGGACGGCTGGAGCGGGGCGGCTTCCGCACCGGGGGCGGCGGAAGCAGAACCCCCTCAGCACGACCGGCCCGAGTTGATACGGTTCTGCCGGCGCCTAGGAGGCATTCCGAAGACCTGGTCGGGCCGGCGGGCGGCCGACGCCGTCGGGGACGCCGTGGCGCAGATGGCGAAGGAGTCCGGAAGCTCCCCGGCGGAGGTCCGCGCCGTCCTGCTGGGCTTCTGTGCCGACGACAGCCCCGGCGCTCTCTGCGGCCCGATTCCGCTCTGCGCCGAGTGTCCGGTGGCCGACTACTGCGACCATCCCGACCGCCGGCCGACTATCAAGGACCTGCCGGCGACCGAACGGCCGCGCGAGCGGCTGCTCGAGGCCGGCGAGGAACACCTCAGCGACGTGGAGCTGCTGGCCATTATCATCCGCTCCGGCTCGCAGGAGGCGACCGCCCTGGAGCTTGCCGCCCGCCTGCTCAGCAAGTTCGGCAGCTTCCGCCGGCTGGCCGCCTGCACGGTCGGGGAGCTGACGCAGGTGCACGGCATCGGCCCGGCCAAGGCAGCCCAGATCAAGGCCGCCCTCGCCATCGCCCGCCGCTACGCCGGCGAGAAGATGCCGCCCGGCACCGCCGTCACCGGCAGCGAACAGCTCTTCCGCCACATGCGCGAGAAGCTCTACGGGCTCAAGAAAGAGCACTTCTACTCCCTGCTGCTCGACACCAAGCACCGCATAATCCGCCAGGAACGGGTGGCTGTCGGCTCGCTAAATGAGAGCGTCGTCCATCCGCGAGAGGTCTTCCAGTCGGCCATACGCGAGAGCGCGGCTAAGGTCATCTTCGTCCACAACCATCCCAGCGGCAATCCCGAGCCCAGCCCCCAGGACCGCCAGCTCACAGCCCGCCTGTGCGAGGTCGGCAGCCTGATGGGCATCCCGGTGATCGACCATCTTATCATTGGAGACGAGACCTACTTCAGCTTCGCCGAACACGGGCTGCTCGGGCGGCCGGGCGCTGCGCCCAAGTGACCCGGAGGCGGCGCAAGTGCATCGCTCATGTTTCAGGACTGGGGCATGGAGCTGACAAAGGAACCGGACAGGCGCGACGAACTGCTAAAGGGGTTCGAGGACTACCTGCGGCGCGAGGCAGACCGGGTCTTCCAGCTGGGGCGGGCCATCACAGCCGGCCGGGCGCCCGCCCGCGTTGACTGCATGGGCGGCATCGCGGATTACAGCGGGTCGGTCGTCTTCGAAGGCCCGCTGCGACGGGCCGCCGTGGCCGCCTTCCCACCGCGGGACGACATGCTCCTTCAGGCCCTCAGCGTCTCCGCCGACGCGGACGACGAACCGCGGCGCGCGCAGTTCGACCTCCGCGCCTTCCGGGATGGCGACGGCCAGATGAAGAGCTATGAGGAACTGAGCGCCCTGTTCGCCCGTGACCCGGAGGCGGCGTGGTCCGCCAACGTCCTCGGCGCCGTGGCCGTGCTTGAGAAGGAGGGCCTGCACCGGTTCGAGCATGGGGGCAGCTTCCTGCTCTGGCGGGACCTGCCCCTCGGGGCCGGCGTGGGCAGCAGCGCCGCCATGCAGGTGGCCGCCATGTTCGCCCTGGCAGAAGGACTGGGGCTGAAGGTGCCCGGCGTGCGCCTGTCCGCCCTGGCCCAGGCAGTCGAGAACAACGTGGTCGGGGCGCCCTGCGGCATCATGGACCAGGTCACCTCCGCCCTGGGCGAGGCGGGCAAGCTGCTCGCCCTGCGCTGCCAGCCGCCCGCGGGGAGCGCGGCCGACCCGTGCGAGCTGCTCGGCCAGCACGAGCTGCCGCCCGGCGTGAAGGTCTTCGGCATCAACAGCCGCGTCCACCACAGCGTGGCCGGCACGGCCTACGCCACCGCCCGCATCAGCGCCTTCATGGGGCTGGAGATCATCCTCACCGAGAAGCAGAAGCGCGCCGAACCCATCGCCGAGGCCGACGCCTACCTCTGCAACATCGAGCCGCGCAGGTACGTGGAGCAGTTCCGCCACCTGATACCCGAGCGGATGACCGGCGCAGATTTCCTCGACCGCTTCGGCGAGACGACCGACCCCGTGACCACCGTGGACCCCGGCGCGACCTACTGCGTGCGCGCCGGCACGGACCACCCCGTCTTCGAGAACTACCGCGTGCAGGCGTTCATCGAGTGCATGGACCGCGCGCACGCGGGCGACCGGACCGCGCTGGTCGAGGCCGGCGGCCTCATGTTCGCCAGCCACTGGTCCTACGGCTGGAACTGCGGGCTCGGCTGCGAGGAAACGGACCTGCTGGCCCGCCTGGTCAGGGAAAGGGGCCCCGAACGGGGGCTCTACGGGGCCAGGATATCGGGCGGCGGCTCCGGAGGCACGGTGGCCGTCCTGGCCGAGGCCGACGCCGAGGAGGCCGTGCGCGAGGTCGCCGCCGAGTACGAGGCGCGGACGGGCCGGAAGGCCGACGTCTTCGCCGGCACAAGCCCCGGCGCCTACGCCTTCGGCCCGCGCCGCTACCGACCGGGGAAGGAAGCCGCCGGTGAATAAGCTCAGCCTGCTCAGGGCCATCTACGAGGCCATCCGGTGGGACAAGCTGTATGAGGCCCTGCCCGAGGTAAGCCGCCGGCAGGTGGACGAGCTCTTCCGGGAACTGCGCGAAGCGCTGGGAGATGTCGCCGAGGCGCCGGAGGAGCTGGCGGCGAAGGTCGCCGGCGGCGAGGCCCTGCTCTAGTGCGACGGTGCATCCAGGGGCAACCCCGGCCCGGCGGGCATCGGCATGGTGCTGACCACGCCCGAGGGGGAGGAAGTGCTCGCCTGGGGCGCGGCCATCGGCCGGGCCACCAACAACGTGGCCGAGTACCGCGCCGCCATCGAAGGGCTCAAGAATGCGCTCGAACTGAAGGTGCGGCGCGTCCGCCTGCTGTCGGACAGCGAGCTGCTGGTGCGCCAGCTCGAAGGCGCCTACAAGGTCAAGAGCCCGAAGCTGAAGCCCCTCCACGGCGAGCTGACGGCCCTCCTCGCCCGGCTCGACTCCTGGGAAGCCCGCCACGTCGCCCGCGACCAGAACCTCAGGGCCGACGCCCTCGCCGCCCGGTATGCCAAGGCGGCCAAGGCCGGCCCCCAATGAATCCCGCCTCGCAGAAGGAACGCCGGTGGAGCTCAGGCGCCCCCGCCTCCGTTCTCTGGCCGCAGGACAGGATGCAGACGGCCGCATACAATGGCCCAGGAGGATCGCAGGCCGATGACGGGCACTGGGGACCAGGAAGGCTGGGGCTTTGCCGAGGCCATGCCGCACGGCCGAGTCAGGTGCCTGGCCTGCCAGCGAGGATGCATCCTGGCCGAGGACGATCTCGGCTTCTGCCGCGTCAGAGCGAACCGAGGCGGCAAGCTCGCCCCGCTCTCCTACGGGCGCGTGGCGGCGCTGCACCTGGCCAACGTCGAGCGCAAGCCCCTCTTCCATTTCCACCCTGGGCAGGTCATGCTCTCGGTGGGCAGCCTGGGGTGCAACTTCCGCTGTCCCGGCTGCCAGAACCGGGAGCTTGCCCACGCCGACGCCCCGGGCGAGCTGTCCGCCGTCAGGTACCTCCGCCCGGAAGCGCTCGTCCGCAAAGCGGTCGAGCTGGGACTGCTGGGCATCAGTTGGACCTACAACGAGCCGGCCATCTGGTTCGAGTACACGCTCGACGGGGCGCGGCTGGCGAAACTCGAGGGCCTGGCGACGAACTACGTGACGAACGGCTCCCTGACGCCGCAGGCGCTGGACCAGATCGGCCCCTACCTCGATGCCTATCGCGTGGACATCAAGGGGTTCTCCGAGGAGACCTACGCGCGCGTCGCGAACTTTCCGGAGTTCCGCGGCATCCTCGAAGTCGCCGAACGGGCGAGGCACAAGTGGGGCATGCACGTCGAGTGCGTCACGAACGTCATCCCCACCATGAACGACGGCGACGATGAGCTGCGAGGCATCGCCGAGTGGATCGCGACGGCCCTCGGGCCGGAGACGCCGTGGCACGTGACGCGTTTCGCCCCGCACGGCGATTTCGCCCACCTGCCCCCTACCCCGCTGAGCACCCTTGAACGCGCTCACCGGATAGGCCGGGAGGCGGGATTGCACTTCGTGTACCTCGGCAACGTCCCCGGCCACCCCGCCGAGAACACCTACTGCCCCGCGTGCGGAGAACTGTTGATCAAACGCACCGGCCTGATGGCGGCAGAATCCCGCCTGCGAGACGGCGCATGCCCCGAATGCGGCCGCGTGCTGCCCGGGAAGTGGTAGCCGACCTTGCCGGTCGAGTCGCCCTTCCCCATGTCATCCTGAGGCGCGGTCACAGATAGCGCCGAAGGATCTGGCCGTTTCGTCCTGCTTCCGGACAGTACGCTACGGACAGATCCTTCGCGACTGAGAGGTCGCTCAGGATGACAAGGGTAGACGGGCCTGGAGTGGGCCTGGGCCCCGTCTCGCTAGCGTGCGGCCGTCGGGCATGCGCTCTTGCTTGATCACTCTCCCGCCTCCTGCCAGCCAGACGCGTGTCATCCCGGGTCCCGCGAGGGCGGGACTTGGAATGACAGCATTCGGCACTGCGCATGGGTGCTCCCATCAGCGCCGATCCGCGGCCCTCTGCGTCGGTCTGTCGGTGGCCTCGACGTCGTGTCGTTGTGGTTATCTCCTCTGTGCCTCCGTGTTGGACTGACGTTTAGGGTTAGGTCACGCCGCGGAGTTCAGTCCTTTGCACCCATGCCGGCCCTCAGGTGGCGGACCAGGAACTCGGCGCCCGACATCGGCGGCTCCGGCCCGTCCCGGTATAGGACGATGCACTCGACGCCCATGGGCTCCAGCTTCTCCTTGAGGGTCAGGCCGTGGAGCGGGTGGTGGATGATGGCGTCCATCGGAGTGTCCGGTCCGACCTCCTTGCCGACGCCGTAGCCCATGTATACCGGCGGATCGTCCGCCGTCGCGTGGGTGATGGGTGCACATTCCTCGTAGAGGGCAACGAGTCGAGGCGCATCGGCCGGTTCGCCTTCCTTGCGGCCGTACATCAGGGCAAAGCTCGGGTGCTCCAACCCCCGCGCCAGGCCAAGCTGCCGCCAGAAGCGGGGGTCGTAGGAGACCTGACCGCTGTTGACCTGCGCGCATAGGACACGCGTGGACTGGCGCGCGATGGGATCGTCGGCATCGGGGTCGGCCAGGTCGTCGTGAAACGCCAACCACAGGCTGATGCCCGCCCCGGCGCTGCCCCCGGAGGCGGCGAAACGCTCCGGGGCCAGGTTGTAGTCCGCCGCGTGATGGCGCAGGAACTGGAGCGCACGGGCGGCGTCGTGGTAGCAGGCAGGCATGGGATCGGTGCTGATGAACCGGTAGTTGATGGACGCCACGGAGATGCCGCGCCGGTGCATGGCCTCGATCAAGCGTCGCTGGACGACGTGCTTGTCGCCGCCGACGAATCCGCCGCCGTGGATGAACACGAGCAGGGGCGTCGGCGCCTCGGAGTCGGCCAGGTACAGGTCGAGCACGTTGCGCTCGTGCGGGCCGTAGCGGACGTCGGCGTGCGTGGGGGGCACGGGCGGCTGGAGCGGCTGCTGCTGCCGGCGGCGCTGGAAGAAGGCCGTCGCCTCTTCACGCGTGACCCGGCCGTCGTGGTCGGCGTCCACCCGACGAAACAGCTCCGGCCGGCCCATCTCGTCCTGCGTGAGGATTCCGTCGCCGTTGCGGTCGAGTCGCCCGAAACGGTCGACCGGAGGGCCTTCGCCGCCGGTCGGCTGGGCGTGAACGCCGCTGGCGAGGACTGCGGCAAACAGCAGGACGAATGCGAGCACGGTTGCTTCGCGCTTCATGGTTCATCCTCCTCCGCCCATGGTATCCACCTCAGGGGCCTTTCGGTAGCGCGAAGCGCGAGAAAGCTGACGGCAGGATGCCGTCGTGGTAGGAAACAACGCCACGGCGCCAAGACGCGAACTCAATCCTCAGAGCTACGCCGGGCTTGCTTGCGCCGGCGCCTGGCGTAGAAGCCGCCGAAGCCCAGGGCTGCGAGTGCCAGCACGCAACTGGCCGGCTCGGGGGTTGCGGCGAAGGTGGTCTCGCCCGTGGACGCATTGTAAGAGATCGCCCCGAGCGGCATCACCTCAGACCAGCCGCTGTAATCGATCCCGATCGCGTCCAGGTCCGCCAGGTCGCGGGGTCCCTCACCCAAACCTCCCCAAACCAGGGAACCGCCCGTGAAGCTGAAAGCTGCCCCATCGCCAAGAAACAGAGTCCGCACGTCGAGCACGCCGCCGCTCAGCACGTACTCCGCGCTGCTGGTACTCAGGACGCCCATCTCCAGAACCGTCACTACGTGCAGCCCTCCGCTCTGAAGGAAGGTTCCGACACCCTTTGTGAACCGCCCGCCGATGTATTCTGAGTAAGCGGCGAGCGTGCCGTTCGAGAGGTCGTACACGGACGACGCCCCTTCCCCGACGTACAGCGTGCTCGGGCTGTGCAACCCGCCGCTTTGGGTGAAGCTGGCTGGATCACGCGTCGAGTACTTCACAAGATCGCCAAGCCAGGTGGAGCCCGGAGTGAGCTGTCCGTCGAGCAGGACCACTTCCGGCGTGCCGGAGCCGGCCACAAACAGGCTGCCCGGACTCGCCGTGCCACCGTTGATGGTCAAGGTGGTCGTTCCTGCCCCAGTAAGGTACATGTAGGGGCCCGATATGGTGCCCCCTTCCAGACTGTAGGTCGCTGTGTTCCAGGAGCTGATCCCCCAGACGAACAGCTCTGAGTTGACGTGGTGGGTGCCGCCGGTCTGGTGAAACGACCCGCCTCCGAAACCGCCGATGGCCGTCGACTTCGTCGTCAACTCGGTCTCGCTCGGGCCGCTCAGCTCGTAGATTCCGAATCCGCTTGACTCGTTGCCGACCGTAAGATACGTGGCCACCGTATGGGTGCCCCCGGTGTGCCATACCGTGCCGTCGCCGCCATAGCCGACGAATGTTCGGTTGGTGCTTACCGCCCCGGAGTTTATCTCCAGCGTGCCGTCATCCGGCCAGCCATATCCCAGATAGAGATAATCGCACGTTTCCCCGCTTTCCGTCACGGTTGCCGTGCCGTCCTTGACGCCGATGCCACTGTAGCCGATGTAGGCGATGTCTGACGGTCCGGGCTCTCCGCCAAGCCAGGCCGAGCCGTCGGACCAATTGCCGGTTCCGGTGTTCCAGTAGACTGGCGCAGCCCACGAATAGGCGCCGGTGCCGAAGAGGAAAAGCAACAATACGACAAACCTGGTTCTCTGGCGTCGCAGGTTGTGCATATTGACGTGCCCTCTTATCTTGGTTCAGCGTGAATCGGCCAATCGCCGCAGGCGCGCAAGCGACGTCCCGGCCAGGATCAGCAGGGGGGTCAGCGCAGCCATCACCGACTTGACGAACCGCGTCACTCTCAGACCTCCATGTGGCACACGACACCGGTAGTACGTCCGGCGCGCCGGGCCGCATTGTAGCGCCATCGGCAGCTTTGTGAAGGCGTTAGTATGACACTTACGCCCCGGTCCTCCGCTGCATTGACTGCAGAAGGCATACCTTGAGCGCAAGCAAGCAATACTAAGTCGCAAAAGGCGTTCCGGAAAACTCTCCCACGAAACCTTTCTTGTTCCGGTGCCATAAAGCCATTGGACACACGAGGTTATGCTCGGTGGGCCGGCCGGCGATGGAGGCGCCGAGCATCGCGAATGCCGGGGCAGTGTTGAAATGGTCGGAAAATGGACGACGGCGATGTTGTCGTTCTTACACACGGTGCCCTGTTGAAATGTCACGCGAGCGGCCCGGCCGCTTTGATTGACCGGACCGGTTCTGATAAGATTCCGCCGTTGACTGTTTCACCTGGTGTGCTACGCGAACATGAGCGCAGACTCTCTCAACCTTCAACAGATCATCCTGAAGCTCCAGGACTACTGGGCGGACTACGGGTGCGCCATCGTGCAGCCCTACGACATCGAGACCGGCGCGGGCACGTTCAACCCCCACACCTTCCTGCGGGCGCTGGGGCCGGAGCCCTGGAAGGCCGCCTACGTGGAGCCTTCGCGCCGCCCTACCGACGGGCGCTACGGCGAGAACCCGAACCGCTTCCAGCGCTACTACCAGTTCCAGGTCATCATCAAGCCCGCCCCCCAGGACTCGCAGGACATATACCTCGAGAGCCTGCGCCACCTGGGCATTGACCTGGTCGGGCACGACGTGCGCTTCGTTGAGGACGACTGGGAGTCCCCCACCCTCGGCGCGACCGGCCTGGGCTGGGAGGTCTGGCTGGACGGGATGGAGATCACCCAGTACACCTACTTCCAGCGCGTCGGCGGCATTGACCTGGACCCCATCTCCGTGGAGCTGACATACGGGCTGGAGCGCATCGCCCTGTTCGTGCAGAAGGTGGACAGCGCCTTCGATCTGGAGTGGGCGCCCGGGGTGACCTTCGGCGAGCTGGCCCACCAGGACGAGGTGCAGTTCAGCCGCTACAACTTCGAGGAGGCGGACGTCGCCACGCAGTTCCGGCTTTTCGACACCTACGAGGCCGAGTGCCGCCGCTGCCTCCAGAAGGACCTGGTGCTGCCCGCCTACGACCACGTGCTGAAGTGCTCGCACACCTTCAACCTGCTCGATGCGCGCGGGGCCATCGGCGTGGCGGAGCGCACCAGCTACATAAAGCGCGTGCGCGACCTGGCCGGCGCCGTGGCCGAGGGCTACCTGGCCCTGCGCGAGCGCCTCGGCTTCCCCCTGCTAGGGGGCAAGTGAACCACGACCATACGACGCCTGCCCGCCTGAGGCGGAAACACCACGGAGGGCAGTACAGCCCGAGATCGGCCGATGGCGCACGGGATTCTGGCAGCCGCCAGGCACCCGTTGGCGCAGCCTTGGCGAGATCAGCGGCCCTACTCGCCCGTCTCCGAGGCGCCGATCTCCCGCACAACGCGGAAGCCGAAGCAGTCGTAGGCAGACCCGGGGTCGAAGTGGTCGCGTTCAACAGCGTGTGTCTTCGAGGGTCGGGCA
>JAUVVP010000373.1 GCA_030604585.1 Planctomycetota bacterium
AGGGCGCCGCCGTTTCGGTCGTCGAAGTACGTTCTGAGCGCTTTGATCTCCGCCTCCGTCAGGGGCGTGGTGGGCCCCGCGATCAACAAGGCCGCGCAGTCCTCGGGCACGGACCCCGCGATGGCGAGGTTGAGAGGCTTGACTTCGTAGTTATCGTTGCGCAGTTCCTTCACGAGCCGCGAGAGCGAGTATCGCGGGTCGCTTCGGGTGTCGGTCGCCTCTCGCCCCATGGGAGCGGGCATCAAGGCCGGCTGCTCGGCCTCCAGGGGCTTCTCGCCGTGGCCCGTCAGCGCGTAGACGGTGACCTTCTCCTGCTCGGTGAGCTTCACCAACGCCGTGGCGAAGGCATCTTCTCCGGTGAAGTCGGGCCAGCCCCCGCCGCGCGTCCTGCGCATGGTCTTGTCGTACGGAACCACCTGGTGCGACTCGGACGTGGCAAACACCACGCACCTGCCCGGCAGGCTGTCCTCGTCCAGGAGCCGCAGGAACCGCTGGTACCTGTCCTGGCTCTCGGACAGCGTCCAGTCGATCTCCTGGACCGTTATGCGGCCGGTGCGCGCCTTGAACTCCTCCAGCATGTCCCTCGTGGTGTTCAGCCAGTAACCGATCTCCTGATTTAGCGCAGGGATGTCGGTGAAGAAGTAGAGGAGGGTCACTTCCACGTCCGCGTCGAGGGAGCGCAGGATGTTCTCGGTCTGCGAATGCAGCTCGTGCTTCCTCAGGCCCGTGGCGGCGTCTATGGCCGTCCAGTCAACGCGCGCGAAGCGCCGGGTGCTGATGTAGCAGAGCAGGCCTGCCAGGGCCAGCACCAGCAGCACCACGAGGGCGAAGTTGACGCGTTCGCCCGTGCGCCGGGCCGCCACCAGCCCCAGGACCATCCGGTAGTTGACAACGACCCCCCCGACGGCCAGGACCAGGCCGGCAATCCAGAGCCCAAGGGCGACGTAATCGGTCTGGACAAAGGCCGCCGCCCGAATGTCCCGCACCATGAACCCCGCCACCAGCAGCACCAGGCCGAGCAGGATGCCGACCCTCGTGAGGAACTGCCAGCGCGGGAGCTTGCCTGTGCCCATCCCGCTCACCTCCACTTCCTCAGTTCGAGGGCCTTAACCGTGAGGAACAGGAACGCGGCCGTGGTGACGACGTAGTAGGACAGCGCGCGGGTGTCGACAATGCCCCTCAGGAAGTCCACGTAATGCGTCGCCGGGGAGATGTACTGGAGCACCCGGGCCATCGGCGCGAGCGAGTCCCGGCCGACGTAGCGCAGGAAGTAGAAGCCCAGCAGGATCACGAAGCTGACAATGGCCGAGGCGACCTGAATCCGCGTCAGCGCCGAACAGAGCAACCCGACGGCAATGAACTGCGCCGTCAGCAGCAACAGGCCCAGGAAACCGGACAGCAGGGGACCGACATCCATCCGGCCAAGCGAGAAGAGGAAGGCCACTTCGACCAGGATCGGCACGAACATGACGACTGCGAACATCAGGGCCCCCAGGAACTTGCCCAGCGCCACCTCGACTTCCGTCACCGGCGTCGTCATCAGCGTCTCGATTGTCCCCCGGTTCGCCTCCTCGCTCAGCAGCCGCATCGTCAGCAGCGGGACCGCAACCATCAGCAGGAACAGGGGGATGAAGAGCGCCCACTGCGCCGTGTTGGCCGGATCCAGAGGCGGCCGAATGGCCAGAGAGAACATGATGCCCTGCGCCAGCGCGAAAGCCGTCAGCACCACGTACGCGATCGGGGACAGGAAGTAGGTGTTCAGCTCGCGTTTGGTGATGACCGGCACGTTGACCATCGCTCAGGCGCCCCCTTCGGCCCGCTGGGACTTCACGATGCTCACTGCTGCGATCGCCGTGGCTGCGCCGACGCACAGCACGGAAACGATCAGGCCACCGGTCATGCCCCAACCGTGGAAGGCCCAGATGCAGCCCGCCGCGACCAGGGAGATCGCCAGCAGCCCGGAGGTGGCAGCGGCCGCCCCCAGCGTCCGGTCGAGCCGAAAGGCCTGCGTGCAGCCCACGACGGCGTTCCTCACCATCAGCACCATGCCGGCCAGGAGCCCTGCAGAGCTGAGGCCCAGGGCCGTCCAGCGCGCCAGCGGCCGCGCCGCCTCCCTCGCGTCCGGCCACGGGATGCTGAGCAGATAGCCGACCAGCGCCACCGCCAACACGACGGCCACCGCGACCACGGGCGGCATCAGCGCCGCGCCGGCCGAGTAAAGCCACACGCTGACCGAGCCCTCCCAGTTGCGGGCGCCAAAGGGCTTGCCCGCCACGTGGAAGAGCGTGCCCAACAGGACCATGAGCGTGCTGCCCACCATCAGCACAACCGGGAGCAGGACGAGCACGAAACCCGTCCACCTGGCGGCGGCGGCAGGGAACTGGTACGCCCTGGTCATCCTCTCCGCCGGGTCCGAAGGCGACAAGCCGAAGCAGGCCAGCGCGGCGGGAAACGCCAGCACAACCCCCACGGCCAGCACCAGCGCGAAGAACGTGAGCGGCTCGTGCAGCCCGCCGCTGACGGCCATCTTGCGGAAGAAACGGTCAGGGTGCGCCAGCAACTCGCCCGTGCTCTCGCGGAACGCACGGCCGGCCGGCTGAGCGCCCAGGTTCTCCCAGCTGAGCGGCTCCTCGCCGGCATCACTTCCCGCAGTCAGCGCTGGGGCATCTTCGCTCACGTCCCGTTCTCCGTCTCACCGTCCGCGGGTGCGCCACCTGGCATCCTTTCGGCCACTTCCCGGCCGAGCGTCAGGCGATGGAAGACGTCCTCGAGGGAAGCCCGCATCCTTGTCAGCTCGCGCAGCGGCCAGCCGCGCTCGGCGGCGATGCGGAAGACGGCCTCCCGCACGTCAGCCTGGGGGGCCGTGACCAGACCGAACCTGCTCCACCCGTTCCGCTCCAGCACGTCCACGTGGTCCACCCCTTCCAGGGCGCACAGTGCAGCCGTCAACTCGTCCGGGTCCCCCTTCAGCTCTACGACAACGGAACTGTGCAGCGTCTTGTCGGACAGCTCATGCGGCGTGTCGTCGGCGACGATGCGTCCCCTGTCAATGATCAGCACGCGCTGGCAGATGGCCTCCGCCTCGGCCAGGATGTGGGTCGAGATCAGCACCGTGTGCCTGTCGCTGAGGCTGCGGATCAGGTTGCGCGTCTCGCGGACCTGATTCGGGTCGAGTCCGATGGTCGGCTCGTCAAGGAACAGCACGTCCGGGTCGCCGAGCAGAGCATCGGCCAGGCCGACCCGTTGGCGGTAGCCTTTCGACAGGGTGCCGATGATCTGGCCGGCTACGTCCGCGACCCCGCACAGCTCGATGCATTCGGCGATCCTGCGCTTGCGGAACTTGCGCGCCACGCCCTTCAGGTCCGCCCGGAACGACAGGTACTCCCGGGTGCGCATCTCGGGGTAGAGGGGGTTGTTCTCGGGCA
>JAUVVP010000092.1 GCA_030604585.1 Planctomycetota bacterium
ATGCACAGCGGCCTGGACTACATACTCGACGACGGCGACCTGGAGGCGGCGTTCCGCTCGCTGCGCGGGTGTCTGGAGCGGGGCGGGCTGCTGGCCTTCGACAAGTGCCTCGACGAGCCCGCTTTCTACCGGGACGACTATTCCGACTCGCGGCGGTTGTCCTGCGGCAGCGCCCGGTTCGAGTACCGATGGGACCGGAGCCGGCGGCTGCTCGAGCAGCGCTGCACGGTCCTGCGGACCAGCGGAACGGGACCTGCGCGCACCGACGTGGTCTACCATCTGAAGGCCGTCCGGCCGGACGAGCTGATTGCCATGGTCCTCAGGGCGGGCTTCGTGGTGGTGGAGGCGCCGAAGCAGTTCACCATCCCCGACCCTGGCATGGGCATCTTCCGCGCGATATAAGCCGCCGCAAAGCGTCTCAGGTTCTTCACCACTCGCACGGCACTCGTCCGCCCCGTGGCCAGCCGTCATGGGTCAGAGGCGCAGTTGTGGCCCGACGAGGATGTCGACAGCACACCGCGGCATAGCCATCTCGATGCTCCTTCCAGGATGTTCGCAACGACCTGCTCCAAAGATACAGCTTCATCCTGCCCTGGTCGCCAAGGCACCGAGACCCAAGAGCGTGACCAACCGCCAACTGCTGAAAAGGCGCCTTGCTGTGAGGTCAGCGGAACAACGGCAGTTGCTGGACTCGGGAGCCGGCACCAGACTCAGCTGTCGTGCCGCCAGTCGGTGCCAAGGCGGCGCGCGCCAGATGGTAGCAGAAGACGGGCAGATTGCCGCGTCCGTGCTTGCGGGGCAACTCAGGGATGATCTCGTCTGATCTGAAGGGAGCAAACCGTCGTTGTCTTGGGACGCTGTAAGTGACATTGCCCCTGTCGTCAACCTCGGCAAAAGGGGCCGAAGTGGCGAGGCGGCTCAAGAGGTCCAGCAGAGAAGCTCTGGAGAGCCTACACACGTAGGGAGGCATTCTGACGCGACTCAAGAGGTCGTCAATGCTGAAATGGATCGCTCTGGGCTCGTCACGTTCGGAGTACCGGTGCGACCGCAGCTGCTGGCCATAGAACCGCTCAATCAGCGTGAACACACGCGACAAGACGCCGAGGTCCGATGTGTACCCATCTGATCCGGCGACGATGTACTCGCGTCCCACCCCGTAATCCTCAGATCGAAGCTCAATGCGTCGGTCAAGATAGGAGCTCAACCGCCGTTTATCTGGTAGAAACCGATCTCTGAGCGAGTCTCTAAGCCCACTAACAGGATAGCGGCTGAAGAAGAGAACACGCCCAGCCCGGTCTTGTTCCGTGAACTGGCAGAGCAGCACGTTCTTCCGGAAGGGCCCGTCGCGTGCGCTTGGGTTAGCGAGTGAGGACAGGTGGTGCGCGACCGCGGCCGCAGAGGCTGCCGGGATTACCAGCAGGATGTCCTGGATGGAAGGAGTGTGGTGGCCCCGCCCATCCGGGTCAAGTCTGAAAGTATAGTCGCGATCGTCGTAGTTCCTAAGCTGCGCGACCAAGTCGCGAAGGCTCTCATCGCCTATGGAGAGAGAAGCCTTCACCTCTCCGATGATCCCGTAGTCGTCCCCGACGAACGAAACGGTGAAATCAGGATAGGTCTCTGCGACAAACTGGCCGTCTTTGGAGAGGCGACCTAATGCCGACAGGAGATCGACATACGCTTCTTGGTAGTAATGCCGAATGTGGTGTTGCCAGGCGGCTAGTACGTCGACCGTCAAGTCGTACAGCTCGTACTCCGCAAACAGCCGCTGCATCTCGGCTATTACAACGGGCCGCTCCAGCGAAGCGCCTTCAGACATAGCGTCGCCCTACACTTCGACAATGGAACCCTCCCACTGCAGTTCGGCGAAGTCACGCCTGATTCTGCCGATCATCCGGTTGAGGGACGCTCTGCTCGCAGACGGGCCTGCGATGATCTTGGCGGTTGCTTGCTGATGCGAGTAGACGGAGAACGTGGAGCCGTCTCGCACATCTATGACCGACAGATGCAGGTAGGGATTCCCATGTAGCACCGTTACCACGAATGCAGGATCCGACTCGATCACATCCACGAATCTCTCCGTGGCCTCGATCCCAGACAGCAGGCCAGCCCTGTCGAACGTCAGGTCAACGCCCTGGAAGCAGCCCTCGTGCAGTTCTTCCGGTGCTGGGCCGAGAACCGCCCTGTCAGCCATCGCTCGGTCGACAAGTTGCCGGAAGTGCTGCAGGAACAGCTGAACGTCTCCTTCATGGAAATGGGCCAGGCCGTCTCGGGATATCGTTGCAACGTAGCGCCCGTCCGCAGTTCTCAGTTCATAGGTAGCCTTGTGCAGGAAGCCCCCTTCCTCCTCAAGGCGGTCAAGGGTGTCGCCGATGCCTTCAGAACGTTGTGTCGTCTGAAAGCCCCTTTCAGAGAACCGCATTGTGCTCCGCAGAACCCGCATGTCGCCTTCCAGGTCATCCAGCCAACCCAGGAATCTGCGCAGGCCCAGAGCCGAAGGAGTAAGGGCAACGAGATAGGGGTAGAACACCTCCGCAAAGCCCGTCAAGCAGTTCTCGATGACGTCGGTGAAGTTCCGGCCGGCCAGCCAGTCGTCGCGGGTCATGGCCAACAGCCAGCCGTCGGAGAAGGCAAAAGAAGCGAATAGGCCAATTGCCTTTCGCTCGTCGCCAGCTGCAGGCCGTATGGTCTTCTCCACCCGATGGAACGCGAGCCCGTCCGCCCTGTCCTGCTGCAGCCGGTAGCTCTTCCCGGCGTAGCTGCCGAACGCCTCAAAAGGCCCCCCCTCACCCCACAACGGCAGAAACACGATGGCGATGTCCGGAGGACCTTGAGGCGCCACGTGGGCAAGCTCCGCCACAAGACGGTGAACGGATACATCCTGCAGATGGCCGCTGAACTCCTCAGTCAGCGTCTTGACGCCCATCGCGTGCGTCTTCCCTCATGTACCCGTGCGGCCGTGTACCCGAGCAGCGGCCAGCATGCCATGTCGACAGGGCGCGGCGTTCATGTTCGCGAGCCCCAGCGGATGATGCCACTGCCGTTGAGCGGGCCCAATGACCACGTGCCAACCAACATCACCTGCCTCTGGTAAAGAAGGCGCCCTCCCAGCCCGAAACATGCGCTGCCGCGACCGCGGCGCCTAGCCGACCATCCGTCACGCTCAACCCGTGGCGCACGGCAGTCAGCACAGTCTATGGCGACAATAGTAGGCCGCTTCCCTGATCTTGTCAATGCGCGTTCTGAGCCCTTCACCGCGTCTTGCTCTGCAGCTCGGAGAGCTTGATCCGGCGCCGTTCGGGTTCCCGGCCCGAATCCGTGCCGTAGAGCACCGCCCCTTGGGTGGAGGCGGCGACGGCGCTGCCGAGCAGGCAGTCCAGCCAGTCCCGCCTGAGGCGGGTAAGGGTGGTCACTTCGACTGCGCTCAGCGCAAGCGGGCTTGTGGACGGGGAGTTTCCACGCTCCGTCGCCATAGCTGTGAAGCGTCGGCGACTCGTCCACGGTGCGGCCGCGGCCCTCTGTGCGGACGCGATACTCGGCCGTGAGGTTGCGGAAAAGCGGGGACAGGCATCCCGCGCCTGCGGGACCAGTCCCCATTTTTCCGAAAGCCGGGAGGCGGCCCTTGTGACCTATCGCCACGCGCAGGCGGGCGCGGCCCGGCCAATGCTGCGGTCCTGCTCGGGGCGCTGCTTTACAACGGTGCCGAGGATGGCTATATTCGATGAGCGCGCGTGGGCGAGGGCTTACGGCTCGAGGGTTCGAGCAGCCGACCAAGGCACCAGGTGACGGGCACAGAGAATGAGAGCCATCAACGACATTCGCATCCTGCGCGACCTGGCTAAGAAGTACGCGGAGATCTGCGACAAGGACATCCAGGCCGAGCGCCGCGACCTGTGGCGCAAGCATAACAGCCTGGTCAGGACCAGGCCCCTGATCTACGCGCGCTGCTTCGCGGCCCGGTCCGAGCTGCCCGACCTCAGGCTCCAGTGCCAGGACCCCTTCTTCCGCGGGCACGAGGACTTCCTGCGGCAGATGATCTTCCAGGATACCCTCGACGACGACTACGTGATGGAGCCCTGGATCACCCAGAGGGCGTCCTATGTCCTCCCCGACGGCGGCCCCTGGGGGTTCCGCTACGAACACATCCCCAGTCCCGAGCCGCGGGGCGCGTGGAAGTTCGATCCACCCATCAAGGACCTCCAGGACGTGGCGAAGCTGGCCCAGCCCCATCACGTGATAGATGAGGAGGCGACCGCCCGCAACGTCGCGCGGCTCCGGGACGCGGTGGGCGACATCCTGGAGGTCGGCGTGGACCGCGCTCCCTTCGACCGCGTCTGGCACGGGGACATCTCCTATGACCTGGCCCAGCTTCGCGGCCTGGAACAGGTGATGTGGGACATGGTGGACGACCCCGAGCGGCTGCACCGCCTGGCCGGGCATCTGAGGGACGGCATCCTGAGGACGCACGAAGAGGCCGAGGCCGCCGGCGACTGGCGCCTGTGCAATCACGAGAACCAGGCGATGCCCTACGCCCTGGAGCTGTCCGACCCCCGGGCCGACGGCCGGAGCGTGCCGCGCGACCGGCTCTGGGTCTTCGCGGCCGCGCAGGAGATGGCGCAGGTCTCCCCGCAGATGCACGAGGAGTTTGTGCTCGACTACCAGCTCCCCATCATCGAGAAGTTCGGCCTGGTGGCCTACGGCTGCTGCGAGGACCTGACGCACAAGATAGACATGCTGCGCAAGGTGCCGAACCTGCGCCGCATCGCCGTGACCCCCGCCGCCGACGTGGCCAGGTGCGCCGAGCAGATCCAG
Organism: Planctomycetota bacterium; assembly: GCA_030604585.1. Classification (GTDB taxonomy): domain Bacteria; phylum Planctomycetota; class Brocadiia; order SM23-32; family SM23-32; genus JAUVVP01. Next base: position 4,810 of record JAUVVP010000092.1, read on the forward strand.
GACGACTACGTCTTCTCCTGGCGGCCCAACCCCGCGCAGATGGTCTGCTGCGGCTTCGAGCCGGACCGGGTCCGCCGGATCGTGCGGGACGCGATGGACGCGTCCAGGGGCTGCCACGTTGACATCACGCTGAAGGACATCGAGACCGTCCAGGGGGAGCCGGAGCGCTTGCGCAAGTGGGTCCAGATAGTCCGCGACGTGACGGACAACTACGCCTGAACGGCCCGCGCCCGGCACCGGCGCATCAGTCGTCGCAGCCTTCGACGAAGGCGTGCAGGCGCTGCAGGGCCTTGCCGATGGTCTCCTCGGAGGTGGCGTAGTGGAAGCGGACGTAGCCTTCGGCCCCGAACGCTGCGCCCGGCACGACGGCCACCTGCACCTGCTCCAGCAGCGCCTCGCACAGCTCCACGCTGTTCTCCACCCGGCGGCCCCCGTAGGACTTTCCGAGCAGGGCTCGGCAGTCGGGAAGGGCGTAGAAGGCGCCCTGCGGCATCATGCAACTGATGCCCGGGACTTCGTTCAGGCCCTCGACGAGCAGGCGCCGGCGCCGGTCGAAGGCCTGGCGCATCTCCGCGACCGAGTCCTGCGGCCCGCTGAGCGCCTCGAGCGCGGCCTTCTGGGCGATGCTGTCCGCGCCGGTGGTCATGTGGCTTTGCAGGCGGGCGGCGGCCTGGATTACCTCGGCGGGACCGGCCGCATAGCCGATCCGCCAGCCGGTCATGGCATACGTCTTCGAGAAGCTGTTGACGGTGAGGACCTTCCGCCGCGCCTCGTCGCCGAACGAGGCCGGGCTGACGTGCTCCAGGCCGTCGTAGACGAGGGGCTCGTAGGCCTCGTCCGAGATGACCCACAGCTCGTGTTCGAGGGCGACTTCGACCAGTGCGCGCAGTTCGTCGCCCGTCAGCACCACGCCGGTCGGGTTGCAGGGCGAGTTCAGCACCAGCAGCTTGCTCCGGTCGGAAATGGCCGCCTCCAGCAGCGCAGGGGTCAGCTTCATGTCGGGGGTCGCCATGGTGTCAATCGCCACCGGCTCGGCCCCGCACATGCGCGCCTGCTCGGCGTAGCTGACCCAGTAGGGGGCCGACAGCAGCACTTCGTCCCCTTCCTCGACCAGGCAGAGCATCAGGACGTAGAGGGCCTGCTTGCTGCCGTTGGAGACGAAGACTTCCTCGGGGGCGTAGTCCACGCCGTTCTGCGTCCTGAGCTTCTGGGCGAGGGCCGCCCGCAACTGCGGCATACCGGCCGCGGGCTGGTATTTGGTGAATCCGCTCTGGATGGCGCGGTGGGCGGCCTGCTTTATGTTCTCGGGGGTATCGAAGTCCGGCTCGCCGACGGTGAATGAGACCACATCCACCCCCTCGCGCGCGAGCGCTTTGGCCTTGCTGTTCAGGGCGATGGTGGCCGATGCCTTGGCGTTGGTTGCTACTTTAGAGAGTGACACTCTGGACTCCTTGCCGGTGGCACGGAAACGGGCTTCAAAGCAAGGATCGCCGGGGCGGCGACCGGCCCATGGTAGCGCACGCCGTGGGGCTTTGCAACGGTGATGCGGCGGGGCGTTGCCTGAAGAAAGGCGAGTGGCTACAAACGCCGCTCCAGATCGCTGCCGACGCTGCGGACCACGGCCCGCAGGGTCTCCAGCACGCCCTGGCCGGTAGCGGTGCTGGCGGCGAAGTCCGGCACACCGTGGAGGTTCAGTTCGGCGCGGAGCTCTCCGACGCTCACGCAGTCGGCCAGGTCACGCTTGTTGTACTGGATGACGTGCGGGATGGGGGCGAGTTGCAGGCCGTATTCCTCCAGGTTCTCGCGCAGCTCCTGGAGCGAATCGATATTGGCCTCCCGGCGTGACGCCCTCGAGTCGGCGACGAAGACGATGCCGTCGGCATCCCGCAGCAGCAACTTGCGCGTGTTGAGGGCCAGGGCCTGGCCCGGGCCGCTGCACAGGTGAAAGGTGGTGTGGAAGCCGATGATCTTGCCGAATCGCACCGGCAGGACATCAATGTGAAGGCTCGGGTCTGCCTTGGTGGGCAGTGAGACAAGGCGGCCCCGGTGCTCGGCGTCCAGGTGCCCGTGGATATGCTTCAGATTCTCGGTCTTTCCCGACTGTCCCGGCCCGTAATAGACGATCTTGGAGTCTATGCGCCGCTTTTTGACGTCAATGCTCGGCATATAGCTTCTTCCCCGGCCTGCCGAGGCCAGTCAACCCGGCTTGCGCACTGACCTCGTCAGAACCGATGGCGGAACGGACGACCCGCCTGGGGATTTCGAGTGTAGCCGGAGTTGCCTATGGCACAGCATGAACCGACCGACTGACATCCCCGCCCTATCCGCGGCCCGACTCGAGCGCCCCTGTGTCCCCTGCCCAACC
>JAUVVP010000002.1 GCA_030604585.1 Planctomycetota bacterium
GGATGGAGATCAACCTGGAGAAGAAGTTCTTCCACACCGACTTCAACGGCCCCCAGATCCCTGCGATCAAGCAGAAGTACGGCCGCGACGTCACGATCCCCCGATACCACAGGGAGGGCGGCATGACGGTCGAGTCGAACCGGCAGGGCCTGACCGTTGCCGACCTGATGGAGGAGTTCGACCTGGAGCTGATCCCCGACTACATGGCGCGCCACGAGCGGGCGGAGGCCTTCACAAGGGCCGGCCGCAAGCCCGAGCCCCAGCCACCCAGGCGGGTGAAGGCCCAGTGGTCCACGGACTTCTGATCCCTCCGCACAGCGCACCTCTGCCAGGTGCTCATTCGACAATAGGGTCAAGGAGTATAGTTCCTGCCCGCTTCGCGCTGCAAAGGCCCGGCGCGCAGCCGCCGCAGGGGCAGCAGGATGTAGCTCAGGCTCCACGCCGTACGGCGCGCTCGCCCGCCGTACGGCGGGAAAGTCCAGCCTGAGGAGCCGCCAAAGGCGGCTTTCGCAGACAGGCTCGTGCTACGTAGCGAAGCTTCCAGCCTTCGCAGCCGAAGCTGCTTCGGCGGAGTAGGCACTTCGCAGAGCAGCAAGTGTCTGCGCTACATGTGAGATTGCCGCGAATCATATTGGACAGCGAGGGTTCCGGTTCAGAAGAGGCCGGGGAGCGGCGGCGGGCCGTCGGTCAGGGCTGCTATGACCTTCTTGAGGTCTTCCCATGCCTTCTTCTTCTGACCGGGCGAGCGCAGCAGGTAGGCCGAGTGATAGGTGGGCAGCAGGGGGACGCCGCGGTAGGAGTGCCACTTGCCCCGCAGGTCGCCCATTGAGCGGCTGGTGCCGAGCAGGGCGTTGGCGGCCGGGCGGCCGAGGGTGCAGATGACCTGCGGCCGGACCAGGTCAATCTGCCGCTCCAGGTAGGGGAAGCAGGCCTCGACCTCGTCGGCGCGGGGCTCCCGGTTGTTGGGCGGCCGGCATTTGATGATGTTGATGATGTAGACTTCATCCCGCTTTAGCCCCATCGCAAAGATCATCTTGTCCAGCAGCTTGCCGGCCGGCCCGACAAAGGCGAGTCCCTGAAGGTCCTCTTCCCGGCCGGGCGCTTCGCCGATGAACATGAGGGCGGCCCTGGGGTCACCCCGCGCGAAGACCGTCTGCTTCCGCTCCTGGTAGAGCCGGCAACGCCGGCAGGCCCTGACCTCCTCTTCCAGCTCCCGCAGTTCGGCCTCCGGCCCGGGCTTCTTGAACAGCACGTCCACGCCCATCATCTTCTCTAATTCCAGGCGCTTCTTCAGCCATGCGCTTCGCATGCTTGCCTCTCGCGTGCAGAACCTGAACCGTCGCCTTCGGCAGGCACACGGCGTACCGCGGACGGCCAGACCGCCTGCCGTCTGGTTCGCCCTTCTGCCGCCGCCGCGACTCCACTACTCCCCGTGCACTCTTACGGTGAACTCGCCGAAGATCCCCAACACCTCCAGTATCTCGTAATCGGCGTAGTGCACTGTTTTGATGCCGGCCTCTCTGGCGGCCTTCTCAATCGAGGCATCGTCCCATGCCAGTCCCTGGCCGGTCACCAGGATGTCGCGCACGTAGAGCGTTGACGCGGTCCCCGTCTTACCCCCGGTCGGCACTCCCGCTATCTCGGCGGTCAACGGGGCACGGTAGTGCGTGTAGAGCAGCCCCCGCGGGGGCTGTACCGGCGCGCTCCAGTTGACGCTGGCGCATCCGCTGGAGAAAGCCACGGCCATGGCGGCCAGGATCAGGGGCCTTGTCGCTTTCATTCTCGACCTCTCTGTCGGAGCCTCACGCCCGGCAACCTGACCCCTATCGGCCGTACGCCACGACCGTGAACCTCTGGTAGACACCGAGGACATTCAGATAGGAGTAGTCGCAGTACTCGATGGTGTTCAATCCGCCCTCATGGGCCGCCGCCTCGAGGCTGCAATCTCCGGTGGCCACCAGGCCCAGGACGCTCGACGTAGACGCCTCCCCGCTCTTCAGCTCCGCGGCCTGGCCGCTGAACTCTGTCGTGAGGGGCGCCTTGAAGGCGGAGTACAGCAGACCTACCGGAGGCACCACCGGCGCCCTGTAGGTGGCACAACCTGCCGACAACGCCAGGACCGTGCACAACGCCGCAACCCCTGCCAATCTGCGCATCTGCTCCCTCCTTCGGCGGGCAAATGTGACCGGACTGTTGCGCGCCAATCCCGAGAACGCCCTGCCCGCTCAGGTGTCCGGGCGTTCGCCGGGGGCCTTCGGCTGCCTTCTAACGGGATCGGTTCGGGATGTCAAGCAAATGACTCCCTGATGCGAAGGCTGCTCAGACCCCGGGCCGACCCGGCCGCAGCCGGATCGATCTCTGGGGCAGCAGCGCGACCACGCCCTCTACCGAGGGCCAGAGGTCGTCGGGCCGTTCGCCGCCCGCTACGGTCACCTGCGGGCCGCGGGGGGCCCACACGGCGGGGTCCGTCGGGCCGAAGATGGCGAGGGTCGGCGCGCCCAGCGCAGCGGCCAGGTGAGAGATGCCGCTGTCGTTCCCGATGTATAGTCGGCAGCGCGCCAGCAGTGCCGCCACCTGGGGCACGCCCAGGCCGCTGGCCCTGACCAGCGGCGCGCCGGGGGGCACGAGCTCCTCGACCCGCCGGCATGCCTCCCGGTCCGCCGGCCCCTCCAGGAGCAGGGCGGGGCCGTCGAGGCGCTGGATCAGGCGGGCGAAGCGCTGCGCCGGCCAGCACTTGCGTTCTCCGCCGCCGCCGGGATGGACGGCAACGGGCCGGGCGGGCGCAGCGAAGTGGCGCGCCAGCCAGCCGTCCGCCCACTGCTGCAACTCCTCGGGGACGTGAAGGGCCGGCGGCGGCAGCGCGTGCATCCCCGGCGCGTGGGCCACGGCCCGCGCGAAGTGAAGGGCCGCGTGCGCGGCGCCGTCGGGCTGCACGGGCCACTCGATGACGGGGCCCGGGCACGCGCGGCGGGCGTTGCGGACCAGGTTCTCATCCGGGCAGGCGGCGTAGATGACCACGGCGTGCGCCTCCGAGAGCGCCCCGGTCGGGTCCTCCGAGCCCGGCGGCCCGAACAGCGGGGTCAAGAGAGGCGAGTCGAAGCGCAGCAGGCGCAGGGGAAAGGGCACCAGCGGCCTGAGCCGTTCCGCCCAGGCCGAGCCTATCAGCGTCAGGTCGGCCCGCGGCAGCGCCTCCAGGAGCAGTTGGAGGGCGGGCATCACCAGCAGCGTGTCGCCCAGTCCGCCCGCTCTGACGACCGTGATGCGCAGCGGTCCGGACGCAGGCAAGGAAGCCGCAATCTCGTCGCGCAGTCGGATCATGGGACCCCGCAGCCCGAAGGATGCGGCACAGGGGCTCCGCCGGGGGCCTTCATGCCCCCCGGAGGCGGGCGCACTTCGGCCTACTGCCCTCCTCTGAGAGCTTTTGAAAAGGAGGGCACATTAGGCTAAGATGTAGGTTCGTTGCTTGCACGAAGGCGTAACTCTTGCTCGGGTGACCTATGAACGAGATGATAACCGGATGGCAGGTCCGCGGCCAGGAAGAACTCGAAGAGGAGGACGAGCGTCCTCGCAAGCATCTGGCGGAGCGGCTGCTGGAGTCGCGCATCATCCTGCTGACCGAGCCGGTCTCGCCGGAGCTGGCCGAGGACATCGTGGCCAAGCTGCTCGTGTTGGAGGGCGAGGACAGCAAGGCGCCCATAGACCTCTACCTCAACTCGCCGGGAGGCAGTGTGGACTCCGGATTCGCCATCTACGACATGGCGAGGTTCATCTCGGCCCCGGTGCGCTGCATCTGCACCGGCCTGACGGCCAGCGCAGCCGTCATCGTCCTTATGGCCGCGCCGAAGAAGAGCCGGCTAAGCCTGCCCAACTCGCGCTTCCTCATCCACCAGCCCTCCGGCGGCGTGCACGGTTCCACCGCCGACATCGAGATCGAGGCGACTCAGATACTGAAGATCCGCGAGAGGATCAACGTCCTGATCTCCGAGGAGACCGGCCAGCCGTTCGAGAAGGTCGAGCTGGACACCCGCCGCAACTACTGGATGGACGCCCGGGAGGCCCTGAAGTACGGCCTGATCAGCAAGATCGTCAATTCCCGGAAAGAACTGAAGTAGGGGCGGCGGCTGAGATGCTATAATGGTGTGCGCTCAATACCTGTGAAGCCGCCTTGCAGGCGGTGCGGCACAGGTACGCTTTCGCCAACGGGTTACGTGCGGATACCGAACGCTCAGGAGGGGCAGCCGCGCATGCAGAACCATCGGGCCGGTACAGCGGTGCTGTTGGTCGGGTTGGTGCTGCTGGCCGTGGGGCCGGCAAGAGGGCAGGAGGCGGCCGATTACGGGCGGGAGGTGCCGCTGACGGGGCTTTCGGAAATGGCCTGCCGCGACGTGTTTGAGATAGCCGTCCACGAGGCCCTGGTCAAGCTGAACTACCGCAAGGCACCCCGAGACGACCCAGACAAGACCGGCGACCTGACCAGGCACGCCTACCTGGTGCGCCCCGAGGAGGGCGAGGCCGAGCGCGTGCTGATCGTCGGCTTGAAGAGCTACGCCACGCAGGACTCGCGCATCTACCTGTGGGGCGCCGTCCCCGGTGCGGAGAGGCCCCAGCCGAATCCCGACCTGGAGGCACTGGCCGCCGCCGTCCAGCAGGCGGCACAGAAGCCGCAGGAATCCCCCCGCAAGTTCTCCGTGCGGGAGCTCGTCCACGACACCTACGAACTGAGCTGCATTGACATGAAGAGCTGCATCGAGATCCTGGGCATGCTCGGCTACACCACAACGGCACCGTCGGGGGAGGTGGACATCGGCCAGCTTCCGGCGGCGTTCGCCCTGCCGTTCGCCTCAGTGGTCCCCGTGGTGGGACAGAGCTCCATTGACGAGAAGAAGAAGCCGGACGAAGTGGCGCTGACCGAAGAGACACTATCGGCTCCGCTACACCGTCTCATGATCCTCTACCACAGCAGCCAGACCGAAGAGGTGGGCAAGCTGAAGGACCTGCTGGTGGAGACCATTGACGTGCCCGACCGCCAGGTGCTGATCGAGGGCATGATCATCGAGCTGACCGAAGACGACCTGAAGGAACTGGGGGCCGAATGGGAGCTGTTCCGTGAGGATTGGCTCAGGCTCACCTTCCTGAGCGCAGAGACCGAGGCCCCGTTCCTACTCTCCTATAACCCGGAGTCCACGCCGCCGGCGGGGCTGGCCAACCGCATCAGGGCCACGCTGCGAATGGTCATCCAGGAGGGCAAGGCCGAGGTGCTCTCAAGCCCCTCGGTGCTGGTGCTGAACAACCGCAACGCCAGGATCAAGATCGTGCGGGACACTCCGATCATCTCAACCAAGATCACGTTCGACATCCAGAGCGTGGACGTGCGGTTCGAGCCGGTGGGCATCGTATTGAACATAAAGCCCCGCATAAGCCAGGACGGCTCGACGGTGACAATGCAGATAGTGGCAGAGGTCAGCGAGGTTCCCGCAGGCGAGGCCATAGTCGTGCAGGGCACCGAGGTTGCCCCGGCCATTGACCGCCGGATAGTCGAGACCATCGCCCGCGTACACAACAACACGCCGTTCATCATCGGCGGGCTGATCCGCAACGAGAAGGCGCGCACCCTGGACCGCATCCCCATCCTTTCCCGCATTCCCATCCTGGGGGTGCTTTTCCGCAAGAGCGTAACCATACGCGAGAAACGCGAGGTCATCATCGTGCTGACCCCGCGCGTCATCATGCCGGGGGGCACGCAGCGGCCCGTGCTGCCCAAAGACGCCGACCGGTTCGACTTCCTCAACAACCGCCTGTTCAGGAACACCTACCGCGTAAAGGGCGAGGACGTCTTCGACCTACCCCTTCTGGAGAACAACGAAACGATCCTGTGGGCCTTCGAGCGTGCGCGCGCGCTGGTGCGCAGGCATCCCGAGTATGGCGGGGAGTCGCCGTTCAGGGAGTTCGCGGCGCGCATCATCCCCGGCGAGGACGCCGTGGTCCTCAGGATGCTCTTTGAGATCATCCGGGACAAGCTGGCCCTGCACGAGCGGCTGGAGACCAAGAACCTGATCGTCTTCGAGAAGAACGAGTCCAAACCGGCCGGCTTCAAGGTGCGTTTCCTGGAGGACAGCAGGGGCACGGGAATCCTTCAGGAAGCCAGCCCCGACGGGACCGTGGAGGGCTACTTCGACGAGGGTCGGCCCTACCCGCGGGACGTCATGCTATTGCATTTCAAGCTGGACCCTGAGGGAGGCCTCCGCGCGGCGCTGGACTCGCCCGTCGTCGAGATCGAGTGGGTCACCGTCACCGACCCGAAGGACGACGCCGTGGAGAAGCGGCTGCTGGAGATCAACAGGCTCGGGGATGACTACCGCCACCACGATTTGGCGCTCGCCCTGGGCGACAAGAAGGATCTGGTTCGCCTGAAGGCCTGTATAGTGCTGCGCGAAGTAGCCAAGGTCAACAACTTCGAGGCCCTCCTCGCCTTGAGGAACTTCCGCGTGGGCCGCCGGTTCGTCATCCCGGAGCTTGACAGCACGGACGAGCGGATATTCCTCATAGACCACTGCGTCGCCGAGTTCTTCTTCAAGAGCGATTACTACTACTCCGCTTTGAGGGACAGGCTCGAGAAGGGCTTCGAGATGCTGGAACAAGCCCTGGCACGGGAGGGGATGTGATGAGAACGCTCCGCTTCGCGCTGCTGGCGGCCCTGTTGGCCGCCTGGGTGGGCTGCTCCGCCGCCGGTCCGCCCCCGCTGTCGAGGGTTACGGTGGGCATGTCGGCCTGCGAAGTGGAAGCGATACTGGGAAGCCCCTGCGCCAGAGAGCAGAATGGGCCGGAGGAGCAAATGGAGGTCTGGTACTACGACGCGGGAGTCGTGATACTACAGGACGCCGAAGTGAAGTTCAGATTCCCCGTGGTTGTGCCGCGCAGTTGACACGCGCGGCCGCGGCCACTTCTGCAAGGAGACGGTGCGCACGTCGGGTCCCGCCTGGGTGCCCGCTTCAGGAAGGCACCAAGGAACCCGACCCCGCCTGCGCAAGGCAATGAAGCCCAAGAGACTCAACGTCATCAAAGAGCTGGCCGGGCTGGTCAAGCCCTACAAGTACGTACTGCTGGCGGTGCTTTTCTGCCTGGTTGTGCTGTCCTGCTGCAACCTGGCGATGCCGTTCGTGCTGAAGTATGTGATCAACAACGTCTTCCTTCCGGGCGAGGCGGGCGTCGCCGACCCATCGTCCCTGCTCTCGATCCTCCTCTACGTGCTCGTCATCATCTTCGTGATCTATGGGCTGCGGAACCTGCTTTTCTACCTCTCCAAGACCAGGGTGATGGTGGTCGGGGAGAAGACGGCATTCGAGCTGCGTCAGCGCCTTATCCGCCACCTGCACACCCTTTCGGTGGACTTCTACCAGCAGAACAAGCCGGGCAAGATATCGGCCCGCGTCATGCAGGACGCCCAGTCCATCAAGCAGTTCATCCAGGACGAGCTGGCCAGCATGATGATAAACGTCCTGATGCTGGTGGTGGCCGCGGGCATCATGTTCCACATGCACTGGATGCTCACGCTGGCCACGCTGGCGGTGCTGCCCTTCCACGTGCTGGTCTACTACCTGTTCCGCAAGCCCATTACGGCCTACGCCAGGGAGGCGAAGGAGCGCATAGCGGACGTCAGCGGCGACCTGATCGAGCAGTTCGACGGCGCCGCCACCGTCAAGGCCTCGACCACACAGCTCATAGAGCAGGAGAAGTTCAGGGAATCACTGCGCAAGGGGATGCGCGCCCAGATAAGGCAGAGCAGGTACTACACCCTCCAGAAGGTCGCCGCGGACCTGTTCGTGGGGCTCGGGATCATAGTACTCTTCGGCCTGGGTGGCTATCTGGTGCTGTATCGGGGCATGAAGCCGGGCGATTTCGTGGCCTTCTTCTTCTACGTCAGGATCCTCTACCCCCGCCTGATAGAACTCGTCTCGCAGGCCGGCAAGTTCAGCCGAGCCGGCACTTCCGTGGAGCGCGTCTTCGAGATGCTGAACTTGGAGCCCGGCGTGCCGGAGAACCCGAAGGCCGTTCCCTTCGAAATATCCAGGGGCAGGATCGAGTTCCACAGGGTCAGCTTCGGCTACCAGGACGGGCGGGTGCTGGAGGACGTCTCATTCGCCATCGAGCCGGGCGAGCACGTGCTGGTCACCGGGCCGAGCGGCGCCGGCAAGACCACCTGCATCAACCTCATCCCGCGTTTCTATGACCCCCAGGAGGGCACCGTCCTGGTGGACGGCGTGGACGTGCGGGACTTCACCCTCACCTCGCTGCGCCGGCAGATAGGATGCGTCTTCCAGGACTGCTTCCTGTTCAACGATACCATCATGACCAATATCCGCTACGCCTGGCCCGAGGCCACCGACGAGGCCGTGGTCGAAGCCGCGCGTGGGGCCTACGCGGACGAGTTCATCCAGAAGCTGCCCAACGGCTACATGACCATGATTGGGGAAGGCGGCATCCAGCTCTCGCAGGGCGAAAAGCGCCGCCTCATGATCGCCCGCGCTATTCTGAAGAACCCCAAGATACTCATACTCGACGAGCCGCTCGTCTCCCTCGACCAGCACGCCCGACAAAGGGCCCTCGAGGGGCTCAGCAGCCTTATGCGGAACCGCACCGTGCTGACCATCACCCACTATCCCGCGGAGCTGCCCTACGCCAACAAGCACATGCACGTCTCGGACGGCAAGGTCACCGTGCGCGACCTGTCAGGCAAGGTCCTGAACCCTTAGAGCCCCCGAAGGAACGAACCCCGCAGTGCCCTGCGCCACGGCCCATCGGAGGGATGACCGATGACGGAGCGAGGTGGCGAATCCTCGGCCGCCGACGCGCTCAAGACGATCGTTGTCGTGCCCACCTACAACGAGCGGGAGAACGTCCGGCGCCTCTGTGAGGAGATCCTGAGGCAGGGACGGGCGGTGGAGGTGCTGGTGGTGGACGACAACTCGCCCGACGGCACGGCGGACCTGGTCCGGGAGCTGTCGGCCGAGGACCCTCGGGTCCATCTGCTGCGCCGCAAAGGGAAGCTCGGCTTGGGCACCGCCCACATCGCCGGTTACGAGTGGGCGCTGGCGCGCAACTACGAGCGCATCATCACTATGGATGCCGATTTCTCGCACCCGCCGGACCGCATCCCCGCCATGCTCGAGGCAAGCCTCCGCCACGACGTCGTGATCGGCTCGCGCTACGTCGAGGGGGGCGGACACCGCGACTGGCCCCGGCGGCGCATCCTGCTCAGCTCCTTCTCGAACCTGGTGGCGCGCTGCGCGCTCGGGCTCCAGCCGGCCGACTGCACGGGTGCCTTTCGCTGTTTCAGCCGCCGAGTGCTCCAGAGGATCGCCTTCGAGAACATCGTCTCGAAGGGCTACTCTTTCCAGGAAGAGATGATGTGGCACTGCTGCGGGCGGGGATTCACCATGGCCGAGGTGCCCATAGTATTCGTTGACCGAGAGCGGGGGAAGTCGAAGATATCACTGAAGGAGATATGGGGCGGCATCTCGACCGTAGGTCGCCTGATGTTCACGCCGGCCGGCCGCAAGGAACTCGCCCCCTCCGGCTGAGACCCCGGGGAGGCGCCGCGGCGGCGGACTACGACGAGCCGGCAGCCTGTCTGCTGTGGCAGCACCCACGTAGAAGGGAGAGCGATAGTGAAGACCTGGCCCACGTTGCCGGCCGTTGTCGCGCTGACCGCCCTTGCCGTCGGCTGCGCTACGCCTACCCCCCGCGACCTGGAGGTGGCCGAATCCGGAGGCGAACAGGTCAAGGAGCTGTTCGGTTCCTTGGCCGAGGCCATCCGGCAGCAGGACGCCGGGCTGCTGAAGTCCCTCCTTTCGCCCACGCTCAAACAGCGGGATGCCGCGCGACTGCAAGTCCGGGTCGGGCAGGCAAGTTGGTTGGAGCGCTACTCCGGCTACACGCCCGACATTGAGAGCGCCCTGGCGGGCATCCACTGGGAGGAATGGAAGCAAGGCAGGTTCTCGCTTGAGGTTTCGGCCTCCAACATCTTCGGCGACCGGCTCGAAGACGCGTTCGAGTTGGTGAGCGTGGAGGGGCAGTGGCGCATCCTCGACGTCAAGATGGCCGAGCCGCAGAAGGGCGACCTGCTCAACCCGCCGCAGCGGGTGAAGGAGGACCTGATGCCGCAGGTGCGCCTCATTCTGCAACTGCTGAAGGAAGGAAAGACGGGCACCATCTACCGCGAGCTGCTGCACGAGGATGCCAGGCGCTTTCGCAAGCCCACCCTTTCGTGGTGGCAGCGCTGGACGGCCGGCGCGCCCCCGCAGATCTCGATCTACGCCGACCTGCAGTCGACGCGGCAGTTCCGCTTTTCCGACTGGCCCGATGCCGACCAGGAGGTGGCGTTCGCCTATGCCGCGCCCAATGGCGTGACCGCCGTCTACGAGGTGGAGTACACGTGGCCGGGAGCAGGCATCGAGGAGGCCGACCTTTTGCGCATAGAGCTCACCTTCTTTCCGACCGAGGAAGGGTGGGTCTTCTTCGGCATAGGCCTGTTCGGCAAGGGCATCGTGTACAGTTGAGCGCGCGAGTCGGGGGCCCGGCGTCGAGGCTGCCGCCACCTGAAGACTTGCCCCTTCCACTTCTCTGAGGCCCGGTCCGCTGATGGCAGTGCAGTCGAACGAGGCCGAAGCCGGGATGAGCATAGTCGTCCCCTCCGAGCAGTCCGGCAGCAAGCTGCTGGAGTTCGTCGCTTCGCTGTTTGTCAACGAGTCGAAGACCTCCCTGCGCCGGCTCATTGCCTCGGGCCGCGTCAGGCTCAACGGCGCCGCGGCAACCACGGGTCGGGCCGTCTGGACCGGCGACGTGGTCTCCGTGCCGGCCGGTCTGGCGGCCACCCCTCCCCCGGCCCAGACGCTGCCGATCGAGGTGCTCTGGGAGGATGCCGATCACCTGTGCGTCAACAAGCCGGCCGGCCATCCCGTCCTGCCGGGCCGCGCGGGAGAGGGAGCAGACTTCTTCCGGTCCCTGGTGGCCCTGCTCAACCGCGATGCGCCCCCGGGCGGGCCCTACGTGCGCCCGCACGTGGTGCACCGGCTCGACCGCGGGACCTCCGGTGTGCTCCTGGTTGCCAAGACCGTTGAAGCCGGCCGGTCGCTGGGCCGGCAGTTCGAGGCCCGCCAGGTGCAGAAGGCCTACCTCGCCATAGTGGAAGGCGCGCTGCCCCGCTCTGAACTCACACTCGACATACCCCTGGCGCAGATGCGCGGCAGCAGCCTGAAAATGACCCCGAACGAGCAGCGCGGCAAGCCCGCGCGCACCGAACTGGCAATCGAGGAACGGTTCGGCCATTTCTCGCTGCTCTGCGTCCGGCCGCTCACCGGCAGGCAGCACCAGATAAGGGTGCACCTGGCCGCCATCGGGTACCCCCTCGCAGTGGATGGCCTCTACGGGCGCCGCGCGGAGCTGACCGGCCGGGACTTCAACGCCATCGTGGGCACGCAGGCGGCCTGCCCTGGCGATTTGCTGCTGAGCCGCTGCCCGCTGCACGCCGCCTCGATACGCTATGGTCAACCTCGCACCGGCGAACCGATGGCCCACAAGGCGCCGCTGCCCGACGACCTGGAGGAGCTCCTCGACCTGCTCAGGCGGACGGACCCCCACAACTGAGCGCGGCGGGCGGGCGGACGGCCTTTTTGACGTTGCAAACGCCCCTTGCCGATTGTTACCTTGGACTTCTCGGAGGGCCGCCGCCCAGCCCGCTTCTCGACCCGAGTTAGAGGCCACGGGGCAGACCGTTGGCGACCAAACAGCCGGTTCTCATCATAATCCAGGGCCCGGAGCCGGGCACTGTCTATAAGCTGCCCGACAACCGGGTTACCACCATCGGGCGCTCCTCACGCAATACAATCCGTGCCGTCAGCTCCAGCGTGAGCCGCTTCCACTGCGAGGTGGCGTGGATCAACGGCCGCTGGGAACTCAACGACCTGAACAGCAAGCGGGGCACCATCGTCAACGGAAGGCGTATTGCCGACAGGTGGGTGTTGACGCCGGGAGACATCATCCGCACCACCAACACGGTGTTCCGGTTCGACATGATCGACGAGACGGCGCTTCGGGACGGCGCGATAGTTGCCATCATGGAGGCCGGCCTCGACCAGAAACTGCACACGAGGTGGGAAGCCAGCAGCTCGCTGGAGGACATCCGCGCCAGGAGCCGCCTGGAAAGCGGCCACGTCAGAGACGACCGGCGTCGGAAGCCCCGGTCCCTGCGGGGCGACGCGGCCTTCGTCATTGTCGTCGCCGCTGCCGTCGGCATCGTGGTCACGGCGCTGCTGGTGTATGCGCACAGACACGCTGCGCCCGCACTGGGGCAGGCCGCCCGCAGGGAACAGCAGGCCCGTCTGCTCTACGAAGAGGCCATGGCCGCGCTCGAAGCCGGCAGCGGGGAGGAGGCCCTCCAGAAGTTGCGCGACCTGGAGGGCGGCTTCTCCGGCACGGAAGCTGCCGGCCTGGCTGCGCGGGCCCGTGCTGAAGTGCTCTGGCCGGTCGCCCAGAGAAAGCTGGCGGATGTGGCCGAGCGCGAGGGTGAGAATGACTACGCGGGCGCCCTCGGCCTCTACGAAGATCTGGAGCAGCTCGAACCGGACGAACGCCTGACGGAGCTGATCGAGCAGAGGCGCCGGTACACGGTCAGGCTGGCTCACGCCTCCTACAAGACCATCGAGCGGGAGGCCCAGCGCCAGGTCGCAGAAGGCGACAACGAGGCGGCGCTCGGACTCTACCGCAGGGCCCGCGAGCGCATAGGACTGCCCGAACTGGCTGCGCAGGCCGAGCAGAAGGTCGCCGAACTGGAAGAAGGGCTTTCACAATAGCCTCCAGGCAAGGGAGAAGGGGCCTTGGCTAAGAAGAGACCGCAGCGGCTGGCGACGAATGAGGCACACCTGGTGGAGCAGTCCGTGCTGGGAGAGGTCTCGCCTCCCGTCAGCGGGGGCAACTGGCGCGTAGGCCCGGACGGAGTGCCGTCCATGCTGCCCGGGGTCGGCGGGATCACCTACAACTGCAAGGTCGGCGACAGCGCCCTGCGCTGGGAGGCCGACCACGTCGAGCCCGGCGTCTCCATCAAGACGGAGAAGCGGGCGCAGAACACAGCGCTCAACACCCTGGCCTGTGTCGGCAACGTGGCCCACGTGGTCAGCGGCGAAGCCAAGGGCGCCAGGGGAGTGGTCACCGGCAAGCACGGTGGCATCGAGCACGTGCTGGTGGACTTGCCGGACTCGGCGCTCCAGAAGCTGGCCATCGGCGACAAGGTGCAGGTGCGGGCCCGCGGGCTCGGCCTGAAGCTGCTGGACATCCCGCACATCGCCGTGATGAACCTATCGCCCGAGTTGCTGACGAAGATGGCGCCCAAAAGGGACGGCGACACGCTGCGGGTGCGGGTTGCCCGCCGGGTCCCGGCCGGCGTCATGGGCAGCGGGCTGGGCCAGGCCCACACCCACTCCGGGGACTACGACATACAGCTCTTCGACGAGCAGATCGTGAAGCAGTACGGCCTGGAGGACCTGAGACTCGGGGATATGGTGGCCATAGAGGACGCCGACCACACCTTCGGCCGCATCTACCTGACCGGGGCCGTCAGCATCGGCATCGTGGTCCACACGCGCTGCGCGACGGCGGGGCACGGGCCGGGGCTTACCTCGCTGATGAGCAGCCGCGAGGGCAAGATAACGCCCATCCTCGACCCGTCGGCCAACATTGCCGATTACCTGAAGGTCGGCCGCAAGCGCCCGCCCGGGGCGCGGCGGAAACGATAGCCGCAGGGTCGCTAAGCGAACGGGAACGCCATGGAAGTCAAGCAATTCGGCAAATACAGCCTGCTTGATTACATGGGCAAGGGGGGCATGGCC
Source organism: Planctomycetota bacterium (assembly GCA_030604585.1). Lineage (GTDB taxonomy): Bacteria > Planctomycetota > Brocadiia > SM23-32 > SM23-32 > JAUVVP01. The sequence continues at coordinate 13,881 of JAUVVP010000002.1, forward strand.
AGCGTCTACCGCGCCAGCGACACCGAAGACGGCAGCATAGTGGCGGTCAAGATATTCGAGTCGGGCGAGGAGCGCCCCCCGGAGATGAGCCGCAAGCTGCGCGACCGCGAGGTGCGCATGCTGGTCAGCGTCCAGCATCCCAACATCGTTAAGTTCCACCAGACGGGCCAGCTCGAGGAGGATTACTTCTATGCGATGGAGTTCGTCGAGAACAGCCTGCTGAAGTGCATGCGCAGCGGCAATGACTTCAACCTGCTCGACAAGGTGCTCATCTTGCGCCAGACGACCAGCGCGCTGGCGGCCATCCATCACCAGGGCATCGTCCATCGCGACGTCAAGCCGGGCAACATCCTGCTCGACCAGGACCCCAGCAGCGCCATCCACGTCAAACTGACCGACCTGGGCATTGCCAAGAACGTCAGCGAGACCGACATCGTACGCGAGCAGATGCCCACCCGGGTGCCCGGCACCGCCAAGTACCTCTCCCCCGAGCAGGCCCTGCTCCAGGCCGTGGACGGCCGCGCCGACATCTTCGGCCTTGGCGTGGTCGCCTATGAGTTGCTCACCGGCATCCCGCCGTTCAAGGCGGACACCGCTGACGGTTACCTGGCGGCCAACAGGGAGCAGAAACAGGTGCCGGCCCACCAGCTCTCCGAAGACGTCCCGTCCTACCTCAGCGAGATGATCGAGAGAATGCTCACCAAGGACAGGGAGGAGAGGTACGACTCCGACACCCTGTTGCGCGACCTCGAGCTGGTGCAGCAGCACCTGGTCAGCAGCGCTCCGATGGTCGACCAGACCAATCCCGCCTCTCTGTTCTACAAGGCGCCGCCCGTCGCCGAACGAAAGGAGCCCGAGGTCGAGCCCGAAGCCCTGATAGCGCCCGTTGCGTGGGCCCTGGCCCTGGCCATTGCCCTCATCGGCGTTATCCTCTCGGTGGCGCTCTGGCCCGGAGGGGTTCCCGAGCCGGCGTCGAGCCCGGCGCCCGCCGATCCGTCGCCGCCCAGCGCCCTCGACCTGGTCCAGGAAGCCGCCGCCGCGGCCGACGCCGAACGCTACTGGCAGGCCCTGGCCCTTGTACGCACGCTGCAGGACGAAGAGCTGCCGTCCGACCAGAGCCGGCGCCTCGAAGCCCTCTCTGCCCGCGCCCAGGCGGCCCTCGCTCAGGACTCCTACGCCGCCGCCCAGACCATGCTGTCCGAAGGTCGCAGGTCCGAGGCGGAGATCGTGCTGCTGCGCATGCAGGAGTTCATGCCCGAGGCCAGGAGCACCCGTGACCTGGCCGAGGCCATGCGCAGAGAGCTCAGCTCGCTCGATCAGCAGTGGGACGAGGCGCTGCGCGACACCTATGCCCTGGTGCGGCGCCGCCGCTACAAGGAGGCCCTCGAGGCGCGAAAGAAACTACTGGCCGAGTTCTCGTCCGACGCCGAAAAAGCCGACCTCGCCCGCCGCACCATCGGCGACCTGTTCGACCACTGGGGCCGTTACCTGCTCCAGTCCTATCCCGAGCCCGAGGCCGTCAAGGACTTCTTGAGCACCCTGAACGGCCACCGCGACATCGTCCCCGACGGCTCGGTCGGCAGGCTGGTCGGCGAGCTTCACGTGAAACTGGCGCAGACATACCGCGAGCAGGGCGACTACGAGCTGGCCCTCAGCCAATACGAACTGGCGGCTGAGGCGGCCGAAGGTGCCTTGGCCAGGCAGGCGAGGCGGGACCGCGAGGAGCTGTTGAAGTGGCTGACGGACCGCCCGCATGAGGCCGCCGCCCTTGCACGCGAGTTGCAACTCAGCGGCTTCGAAGGCGGCCTGTGGCGCGAGCACACGGACCCGGGAGGCGGCCAGCGCGTGGCAGGAGGCGTCCTGCAACTCAGCGCGCGGGGCGGCCGCGGCGGTGCAACCGTGCAGCGCGAAACCGTCCGGCCCGTCCGCAACCTGGGTTTCTCGGCGGGCGTGCAGTTCCGCGCCTCCACCGCCCTCCTTCGCCAGCCGGGCTCGGCGCGGGTCGGCATTGCCGTCAGCGGCACCAAGGGCAGCCTCTTCGAACTCGCCTTTGACGGCAAGTCTTACTTGATCACCAGGAAGTCAGGCCAGGTCTCGGCCGGGGGCATCGTCGGCAAGGCGTTCGGCGATGAGGACTCCGCCTGGCATGCC
>JAUVVP010000309.1 GCA_030604585.1 Planctomycetota bacterium
ATCTCAGAGATCCTAAACCACGACAGCCCGGCCAACCAAGGGGCGCTGAAGGTGCTTCATGTTCCGGCCGAGGCCCGCGATGCTGATCGAGGGGAAGAGCGGATCAGCCGCGAGATGAAAGCCATGGCGACGGCGGAGCATCCGAGCCTCATCCGAATCCTGGATGTGGACGACGATGCCAAATGGTTCGTGTCTGAGTATCATCCGAATGGCACCCTTGCCGACCACCGAGACACGTTCAAGGGCGATCTGGTTGCCTGCCTTCGAGCGTTCAAACCTTTGGTCGAGGGAGTGACGGCACTCCACGCAACGGGGATCGTGCACCGAGATATCAAGCCAGAGAACGTCTTCGTTGGCGCCAATGGCGGCCTCGTCCTTGGCGACTTCGGACTTGTGTTCTTTGATGACGACCGACACACCAGACTATCTGGCACCATAGAGAACGTCGGCAGTCGGGACTGGATGCCAGCATGGGCAATGGGGATGCGGGTACAGGAGGTCAGGCCGTCGTTCGACGTGTTCTGCCTGGGCAAAGTGCTCTGGTCGATGCTGTCAGCGAGACCGGTCCTGCCGCTGTGGTACTTCGAGGACGAGCAGTTCAACGTCGTGAGTATGTTCCCAGAGTCGCCTCTCATGGAGATGGCGAACGAGCTGTTCCGGCTGTGCACGGTTGAGAGGGAGCAGCAGTGTCTGAAAGACGCCAACGAACTGCTTCGCGAGGTCATCTCTCTGCTGCGCATCGTCGAGACTGGCGCGGACCTCGTGGGAACCGCCAAGAAGCGCTTGTGTCAGGCTTGCGGCGAGGGCCACTACGACATGGTGGTGGACCGCAGCCATACTCAGGCCGGCAACTTCGGCATCCGGGCTGCCAGTAAGAGGACTTTCAAGATATTCGCGTGCGACCACTGCGGGCACGTGCAATTGTTTGCGTTCAAGTCGTCCGATCATCCGCCTCCGGCATGGGAGGAGAAGCAGCCCCCGCCACGCGGGAGAACTTAGTGGATGCAGTCAGGAAGCACGAGAGACCAGCCTCGACAACAGCAGGTCGTGGCGTATAATCCGGGAGAGTGGACGAAGAAGAGGCCGGCGGGCTCGCGCTACTCAACGGGCTCAGGGGCCGGCGGGATCGCGGGCGGGAAGTAGATGAACAGGTGGCTGATGCGGTCGCTCTCGCCGAAGTAGATGCGTCCGTCGCGCGCGGCCAGGGCGCAGTCGAACTCGTAGCCGTACCAGCGCCGGTCCGTCCCGGCGGCCATCACGCCGAGGTCGCGCATCTCGCCGGTCGCCGGGTCGTGGCAGAACAGGTGGCCTATGGTGTCGCGCGCTCCCGCGATGCCGTAGACGTGCCCGTCCGGCGCGACCGCCAGGGCACGGACATGAGGCTGGGGCGTCGGCTTCCCGAGCGGGCGCGCCTCGCCGGCACGGACGTCCAGCACCGACAGCAGCCCGTCCGCCACGTCGCCGGCGTAGATGAGGCCGGTCCGCTCGTCCAGCGTCCAGGCCCCGACCCTGGAGTACTGCCCGCGGCCGGCCATGCGCGGCAGGTCCACCCCCGTCTCCGCCAGGGAGCCGTCTTCGGGGTTGAATCGCACGATGCGCCCGTACGTTCCGCACGCGTAGACCAGGCCGTCCGGACCCAGCAACAGCTCGGGGCTGAAGCCGTGCATCTCGTCAACGATGCCGTGCGTCTCGAACTTGCCGGACCGCGCGTCCACGGAGAAGAGCGTGCCGGTGCGGTCGCTCAATCCGTAGAGCCTGTCGCGGTCGGCGTCGCCGATCATGCACGCGACGCCCTCTCCCGCCACGGGAATGCCCAGCGAGTCTACGGGCGGCGGCACGGGGTTCCATTCCTGTATCACGCTGCCCACCAGGTGCGGGGCGCCTACCCTCAGCACCTCGCCGCCGGCGTAACCCGACCGCCCCGGTGCGCAGGTGCCCGCGAAGAGGCCGAAGCCCGGCAGCCACGCGAGCGCGTGCCGCACGCTGGTGTGCCCTTCCAGGACGGCGAGGTCCAGCACGACCTCCTCGGCGGGCCGGGGGCAGTAAGCGAACACGTGCGCGCGCCGTCCGGACGTCGCGCCGAAGACCCAGCCGTCCCCCATTGCCAGCGACGTGACGGCGCATTCGCCCGGCGGAATGGGCCGGCCGCTGCCCCGAATGGCAAGCTCCTTGGCCACGACGTAGCCCTCGCTCACCAGCCCCTGCCAGCGCGCCCCGTGGAGCCGAGCCATGAGGGGCGAGTCCTTGTAGCGCGGGTCCAGGTTCAGCGGGACCGGCCATTCCCTGCCGTCCAGGTCGGGTCTCATGGCATCTCCCTTTGAGCGCCGTCCTTCCGCGGCGGCCCTTTCCCGTCAGGGACCCGGGCGCGCCGCGTGCAACTCATCCACCACGACCAACGCTTGTCCGCCCACCGCGGGAGCAATTGTCAACCGCCCTACCCCCAGCAGCGGCGCGGGGTGGCCTGCCAGGGCCCTTCGGCCAGCTCGTCGTCGAGAACTACGTGGGCGATGCCGGCGGTCGTGCGGCTCACGGTGCCGAGGATCAAGTGCTCGGCGCCGATGCGGACGGCGCGGCTGACGTACTGGATCGGCGTGCCGTCCTCGGCCACCAGCTCGCAGACCTGCCGCACCTCGCCCGTTTCCACGTCCATCAGGTTCAGCACGGCGGGGGCATAAGGCAGGATGTCGCGGCCGCCGGCGCGGCGGCCGCGGTCGTCCCCCCGACAGACCGAGAAGAAGAGGTCACCCCCGGCACTGTGGACAAGGCCGCCGGCATGATTGGTGTTTACGCCGCGCGCGCCAAGTCCGTCAATGCCGAGGGTGGCAGGTCCGAGGTCATGGATCGTGCCTGCGCCGGTCTGTTCGCCCGGGCTGAACCGCCACAGGTACGGGTCAACGTTCCAGTTCACGCCCACCACGTCGTCGCCGCCCGGCATCTGGACCACGTCGTAGACCATGTTGTGCCAGCCGTTCTGATACGGGGCGTGGGGGGCTTTCAGCTCGGTGGTGGTGAGTTGCTCGGTCTCCGGGTCGTAGACGAGCACCTGGCCGTGGTCGTCGGTGGTGTAGGCGCGCATGCGGCGGTCCAGCCAGATGGCCTGCGGGTTGACCGACCCGATACGGCCCACGTCGCGACGCCGGCGCGCGTCCAGATCGTAGACGTAGAAGTGGTCGCGCGGGTAGCCGACGGCGTAGAGCCGGCGGCGGCCCTGGTCGAGCGCCACGCATCGGCAGCCCTCCCAGGGGATCAGCGTGTCGGTCCAGAGGACCTCCTCGGACTTCGTGTCGAAGGCGAAGAGCCGTGCGCCGACGAAGCTGCGCTCGGGGTCGTCGAAGGTAGCCCAGGGGTTGTAGCTGACCTCGCCGAGGGCGGGGCCGCTCAGGTGCGTGGCGCCGTACATGATGCCCTCGTCGTCCACGACCATGCTGTAGTGTATCTTGCACTGCGTGGCGCGGCCATCGTTGGGCGGACAGCCCACGGCCTCGGCCACGTCGAGGAGGTACTCCAGTTCCTCGGTCCGAGGATCGTAGCGCAGGACGAAGACGGTGCCGCCCGAACTCCGCTCGCAGCAGGCCGCCGCGTAGACCCGCTCGTCAGGCCCCTCAATGAGGGCCCAGCAGGTATCCGCGTAGGGCAGCTTCTGGAATGGGATGAACCGAATCCTCATGCCCCGTGTCCCGTATCAGCAATGTACGAAGGACAATCGGCCCATTCTCCCAGGATAGCAGTTCTGCCGGCAATCGCAAGCGCTCATGGGCCGTTCGCGGGCGATTACTCGAGACCCGCAAAGCATAGGAGGTGGGCCGGGGAGTGCAAGCGTCTGCGGCCGTGACGAGCTCCCCGCGTGGGCCGGCGACGCACGCGGGCAATCGCCCAAACCGTGACCCGGCTTGCCGCCGCGTGTCCAACCTGGTATAAGCGACCAAAGCTGGTGCGAGCGAGGGGGGAGGCCTGTGGTGACTGTGTGAGGAGGAGGGGAGATGTTTCGAGGCAAAGCGAGG
>JAUVVP010000492.1 GCA_030604585.1 Planctomycetota bacterium
CGCCGAAGGCGAGGAACAGCACCAGGTCGCCCCGCCGCAGCTTTCCCTCCGCCACAGCCTCGGTCATGGCCACGGGTATGGAAGCCGCGGATGTGTTGCCCACGCGGTCGATGTTCATGTAAGCCTTGCCCACGTCCAGGCCGCTTCTTGCGAAGGCGCTGTTGATGATGCGCACGTTGCTCTGGTGGGGGATGACCATCTCGATGGCGTCCAGGCCGACGCCGGCGCGCTCCGGCAGCCGTTCCAGCAGCTCCACGAGCTTGTTGACGGCCAGTTTGAAGACGTCCCTGCCGCGCAGGTGCATGTAGTGCGCCCCGCTGTCCACGGTGTCGTGGGAGGCGGGGCTGCGGGCGCCGCCGGCCGGGATCAGCAGGAGTTCCGGCCATGAGCCGTCCGCGCCCAACTCCGTGTAGATCAGCTCGCCGCCCTGCTGCGCGGGCCGCAGGACGGCCGCGCCGGCGCCGTCCCCGAACAGTATGCACGAGCCGCGGTCGGTGTAATCGGTGAAGCGGGACAAGGTCTCGGCGCCGATCAGGAGCACGTTACGCGCCATGCCGGATGAGATCAGGCTGGCGCCCCACGAGAAGCCGTACAGGAAGCCGCTGCAGGCGGCCTCCAGGTCGCAGGCCATGGCGTTGCGGGCACCGAGGGCCGCCTGCACCAGGCAGCCGGTGGCCGGAAACAGGTGGTCCGGCGTGCAGGTGGCCACCAGCACGGCGTCGAGTTCGCCGGCCTCCATGCCGGCGGATTCGAGGGCATCCCGCGCGGCCGCTACCGCCAGGTCGCTGGTGGCCTGATCTTCGGCCGCGATGCGGCGTTCGCTGATGCCCGTCCTCTGGACGATCCACTCGTCCGAGGTCTCCACCATCTTCTCCAGGTCGTCGTTGGTCAGGACGCGCTGGGGCAAGTGGCTGCCCAGGCCGGCGATCTCGACGGGAAGGCGTTGCTGGCTGTGCATGTGGTGTCTTCGTCGGGCTGTGAGTTGCAGGGTCGGGGGATCGGCGCGCAGGGCCCTCAGGTGCGCAGGCCCCGAGAAGCCGCATCCCTCAGGACGGCCTCTTCAATGTGGCTGTTGACTTCCAGCTCGACGAACGCGCGGGCCTCGCGGATGGCGTTCTGGATGGCCCGGGCGTCCGAGGCGCCGTGGGTTATGATGGTGACGCCGTTGAGCCCCAGCAGCGGGGCGCCGCCGTATTCGGTGTAGTCGGCGCAGCTCTTCAGGTGCCGGAAAAGGCTCCTGCACAGGACGAAGCCGAGCTTGTAGCGCAGGCTCTGTTGCACCTGTTCGCGCAGCCTGCCGACCAGCGTCATTACCAGGCTCTCGCCCACCTTCAGCAGCACGTTGCCGACGAAGCCGTCGCAGACCACGATGTCGCACCCGTAGTTGAAGAGCTTCTCGGGTTCGACGTTGCCCACGAAGTTGAGTTCGGCGCCGGCCAGCAGCTCGAAGGCCTGTTTGACCATGTCGTTGCCCTTGGTGGCCTCCTCGCCGACGTTCAGAAGCCCGACCCGGGGGTTCTCGATCTGAAGGACCTCGCGGGCGAACACGCTCGCCATGATGCCGTACTGGAGAAGGTGCATCGCCTTGCACTCAACGTTGGCCCCGACGTCTATGGCGACGAGGGGGTGGTCAAAGACCTGCATCGTCGCCGCGATGCCGGGCCGCTGCACGCCTTTGAGGCGGCCGAGCTTCAGCGTGCTGGCCGCCGCTACCGCCCCGGTGTTGCCGGCGCTGACGAAGGCGTGCGCCTCGCCCCGCGCCACCATCTCGATGCCGACAACAATGGACGAGTTCTTCTTCTCGCGCAGCGCCTGGATGGGCGACTCGTGCATGCCGATCGGCTCGGGGGCATCCACCAGCGCCACATTATCGGGATTCTCCCCCAGCTCGCGCACCTCGTGTTCCATCTCCTCGTGCACGCCGCACAGGGAGACTCTGATCTCCGGGTAGAGGCGGGCGGCGCTGAACGCACCAGCGACCCGCTCGCGCAGGGGGGCATCGCCACCGGAAGCGTCAAGGACGATGTGGGCTCTGGCCGATTCCCCGGCGGGGACACGACGGGGAGCCTGCTCTACGGCTGCACGAGGCCGGCCGGCGGCCTGGTCCTGCGCCGGTGCGTTCATTCAGGGAGTCACCTGCTCTATCGCTCGACTTCGACCAGGGGCCGCCCGCGATAATAGCCGCAGTTCGGACAGACGGTGTGGGATGCCTTGGGCTGGTTGCAGTTGCTGCAGAAGAACCGTTTGGAGCGGCTCCCCTCGGCCCTGCTCTTCTGGCTCCTGGGTATGTTAGGCATGACCAGATTGTCATGCGTCCGCCGCTTGCCCTTGCGTGCTTTGCTGGTTCTTCGTTTCGGTACCGCCACGTTCTTCTATCCTTCGAACTGGTCCGGGATGCACCCGTAACCCGTGTGTCCAACAGAGTTGCCGCAGAGCGGCCGAGAGTCCAGTGCAAGGTAGCTATGCGCGGGTCGTCGAGGGAAGCCAAGCCACGGGTGAAGTGACTCGGGGATCAGCCCCCTGTACGAGCTTCAAGC
>JAUVVP010000047.1 GCA_030604585.1 Planctomycetota bacterium
CGTAAGAGCCGAGCCGTTCCAGCTCAGCCTTCAGGCGGGAGGTCTCCCGCCTCAGTTCGATGGTCTCGCCAGCACGGCGCGCGGCGGCGCGCAGCTCATCCAGCTCGTAGGGCTTCGGGATGTAATCGTAGGCACCCTGTTTGATTGCCTCCGCGGCCAGTCGCTCGGACCCGTATGCGGTGATCATTATCACCAGGGGGGCGTCCGGTCGGCGCCCGATTCGCCTGAGCACCTCCATGCCGTCCGGAGGCGGGATGCTCACGTCGAGCAAGACGATGTCGGGCCTCTCGCTCCGCACCGCTTCGAGCGCGCTTTTGCCGTCGGTCGCCTCGGTGACCTCGAAGCCAGCCCGGGCCAGCACCTTGCACATGCCCACGCGCGCGGCCTTCTCGTCGTCCACGACCAGTATCTTCAGCATGGCGAGCCCCGGATCAGACGCGACAGGATAGAACACCCATTGTAGAGACCGCCTTCGCCGGCGCAAAGCCCGGCCCGCCCCCGGGCTCAGGGCGAGGCCAGCAGCATTCCCAGCGCCAGGTATATGCAGATGCAGATCAGGTCGTTCAGCATCGTGATGAAGGGACCTGAGCTGACGGCGGGGTCAATGCCGATTCTGTTGAAAAGCAGCGGGAACGTCATGCCCAGCATCCCCGATATCAGGATCGAAAAGCCCACGGCCAGACCGACGGCCATCATCAACCGCGCACCGGTGCCCACCAGCCAGCTGCCCAGGACCCCCGCCGCCACGGCGCAGCAGAGCGAGAGCAGAAGCGTGATGACCAGTTGCTTGGTCAGGAAGCGGCCTATCATGCTGCGGCGCAGGTTGCCCAGCGCAAGCCCGCGCACGATGATCGTCGAGGCCTGAATGGCAACCTGGCCGCCCATCAGCGGGATCAGGGGGATGAAGAAGGCGAGACCGACAACGGTCTCGAGCGTTCCCGCGAATCGGCTGACCACGAACGCGATGAAAAGCCCGTCCAGCACGGACAGCAACAGCCACGGCATCCTCAGCCGCGTGCTGCGCAAGACGCTGGCGTGCACCGGGTCGCGCTCACCCGTGCCCGCCAGGCGGTATATGTCCTCGTCAACCTCCTGCTCGGCCGCCTCCAGAATGTCGTCCAGCGTGACGACCCCGATAAGCTCCCGGCGCTGGTCCACGACGGGGACGGCATCCAGGTCATATCGCGTGGCCGCACGAACCAGCTCCTCCTGGTCAGTCTCCGGCAGGACGGCGTGGGGGTGGCCCTCCATCAGCTCGCCGACCAGCCGCTCGGGGGGAGCGAAGACCAGTTGCTGCAGCGGCAGATGGCCCACCAGCCGGCCGGCCTCGTCCGCCACGAACAGGTGGCCGACGGTCTCGGCCTCGCGGCTGCGCTGCGTTATCTCGATCGCCTCCCGAGCCGTGACGCCCTTGGGCAGCGACACGAACTGCGTCGTCATCAGGCCGCCGGCCGAATCCGGCGGATACGTCAGCAACCGCTCAGCCGCCGTCGCCTGCTCTTCAGTCAGCCCCTCAAGAAGGGCCTCGGCCTGCGCTTCGGGCAGGAGCTCCAGCACGTCCACCGCCTCGTCCGGTTCCATGGCCCCCACTGCGTCCCGGACGCGGGCCGGAGCGGCCTCCGCAAGGGCCTGAACATCGCCCGGCGGCAGCTCGTCTAACACGTCGGCGCCGGTGTCCGCGTCCAGTAGCCGGAACACCTGCGCCGCCATCTCATCGTCAAGGTCGTCCAGGACGGTGGCGACGTCGGCCGCCGGAACCCCGCTGAGCAACTCCCGCACGCCCTCGGTGTCGCCCGCTTCCAGGCGCGCCCTCACGGCTTCGAGCAGGTCTTGCTCCTCGGGTCCGGGCTTCCACGGCGATTCCATGTTCAATGGCACACCCCGTCCAGGCCAGGCGTAATGCGAGTGAGGCAGGAAGGCCCGAGTTGAGACATCTGATTATACTCGTCGCGCTCCAAAGATCAAAAACCCGCAGGTGGCGCCCCGTAATGCACGGGCGGACAGGTCATTTGGAGGGGCCGAGCGGGCCGCCTATAATGCCGCCGCGCCTGACCCTCGAGCGAGGAAGACCTGAGAAAGTGACTGCCGGGCACGAACGACCTCCGGACGGCGCGCTCGCTCCGAACATTGCGAGCGACGAGCTGGCGCGCGGACTGCGCCTCGTCGGCGTCTGCCTGCTGGCATTGGTCGTGTTCTACCGGCCGATGGTGTCGGGCTCCGTCTACGCGCTGGCGCCGGGCGCGGTCTTCGGCCTGTTGCTGTTGGCCTCTGCACTCCTGTGGCTCGGCAGTGAGCTGGCCTGTGGCAGGTTGAGGGTGAGGTTCGGTCTGGCCGGGGTGGCCTTCGCTGCCCTTGCTGCGGCAACGCTCGTCTCCGCGCTGCAGGCCGAGAACTGGTTCGCCGGGCTCCAGTGGTGGTGGCTGCTTGTCACCTACGGGCTGACGGCCTTCCTCATACTGCAACTGGGCGGGCGCGAACCGGAGCGCAGCTTCCTGTTGAGCTGCCTGCTGGCCACTGCCGCTGCCCTGGCCGCCTACGGTCTGTGGCACTACGCCCTCTACATGCCGGCGCTGCGCAGGTGGCTTGCGCGTGAACCGGATTTCTTCCGCACGGCCGTCGGGGCAACCGGTCCGATCTCGGCGGACCTGGCGGCCCGGGTCGAGGCGGACCGCGCCACCGGCGGTTTCATCACCGCGAATCAACTGGCGGGCTTCCTGGTCCTGACCTTCTTTCCCCTGGCGGGCATGGCGATGAATCGGTGGCGGGTGGCCAGGCTGCGAGGCACACGTACGAGGGGCGGAAGATCCGCAGCCCTCGTTGTGGTGGCCCTGGCGCTCGCCCTCATGCTGGGCGCCCTCTACCTGACCGGCTCCAAGGGAGGCGGGATAGCGTTCGTCTTCGGGCTGGCCCTGCTCGCGCTGACGGCGGCCCGGCAAGTCGTGCGCAAGAACCCTCGAAAGGCGGCCGGCGCCGCGGCGGCCGTCGTCATCCTCGTGTTGGTCGCGCACCAGGCGGGAGCCGTTGCGGGACCGCGACGGTTCGCTCGCTCCCTGGGAGTCCGGCTCGACTATTGGCGCACCAGCGTGGAGATGGCCCGGCAGCGGCCCCTGTTCGGGGTCGGGCCGGGCTCCTGGCCCGAGTGGTACGCGATGCTGAAGGAACCGGAGTTCGAGGAAACGCGGGCCGCCCACAGCGTCCACGTCCAGCTCTGGGCGGAGACCGGCTCCGTGGGACTGCTGCTTTGGATTGGCCTGTGGGCGGTCCTGTTCGGGCAGGTGTTGAGCGCCCGTGCCGCTTCGCCCGGGAGAGACCGGGAGGCGAACGGATCCGTGGCAGCCGATCGCGCCCGCGCGCGGCGGCGCTTCAGGGCGGTCGGCCTGGGGCTGGCCGCCCTGGTGCTTGCCTTCGACTGGGCCGTGCTCGGCACGTTCGGCGCACCGAGGTATGTGCCGGAATGGCTCGAGGCCCACTCCTGGCTGCCATACCTCGTCGTCTACGTCGTCTGGGCGGCCACGTTCGCGGCCATATTCGGGGGGCCGAAGCGGAGTCCGGTCGGGCTCCCGACCTGGGCCGTGGCGGCGGGCCTCGGGGCGTTCCTCCTGCACAGCGCGGCGGAGTTCACCTTGCGCGTGCCGGCAATTGGGGGGACGGCAGCGGTTCTGGCAGCGGCGCTGCTGGCAGGGGCGAACCGTCCTCGGCGCCGGGAATGGCGCGTGGGCCGTCTCAGGGCGGGCGTCATCCTGCTCGCCGGCGCCGCCGCAGTGGGCTGCTGGTCGGTCGTGGCAACGGGAAGGTCCGTTGACGGCGCGCTCAGCAGCGCCACGGCCGACATCCTGCGGAACGAGTTCCTGGCTGGCGACGGTCAGCTCCGGCGGGGGCGCCGCCTGCCCGAACTCCGGGCGCAAGCGGACGAGATAACCGCGGAGCGCCGGCGGGCGTGCGCCGCCATGCCCTGGGATGACCGGGCATGGCGGGACCTCGGCGGCTGGCTCATCACGCTCGCCGAGGGCGGGCTCGACGGCGGCGCAACGGCCGAGGCAGCAAGGGCGCTGAACCGCGCCGTCGAACTCAACCCCCTCAGCAGTTCGAACCGGGCGCTGTTGGGGCGTGCCCACGCCCTCGCCGGCGACTATGCGGGCGCGGCGGCGGCCTATCGCCGGGCGGCACAACTGCACCCGGCCCTGCCTGCCGCATGGTACAGGCTGGGCGCGGCGCTCGAGGCGGCGGGCGGAGCCGATGCCGAAGCGCTGGCAGCGTATCAGATGGCGCTCGAGCTGATGCCCCGGCAATATCATGCTCGCAACACGGTGCTGGGGCCACAGTGGGAACTGGCGACGTTCTGGGCGAAGACGGCCGGCCTACGGGCACCGCAGCCGTTGCTCGATATGGCGACCGACCTCGCCTTCCATGCGGAAGGCGTTGAGATGCCCGCCGGCGCTGCGCCGAAGGAAAGGGTCGCCCGCCTGACCGAAGGGCTCCCGGGCGGGGCTGAGCTGGCGCGCAAATGGGATTCCTACGAGCCGGCGGTCCGGCAGCAGGAGGTGTGGAAACTGCTGGCGGGGCGGATGTGGCAGTGGGCGCTGCGCCGGAAGGTGCAGTTGTTGCAAGACACGGGGAACGCCGGCGAAGGGGGCAGCTCGGGCGCGCGCTGAGGGGCTGGAGCCAGCGGGGGGATTCGAACCCTCAACCCCGGCTTTACGAAAGCCGTGCTCTGCCATTGAGCTACGCTGGCCCTTCGACGCCGTTCCGGACGGCCGCCCGGGTCGGCCCGGCGACGGACCCACAGCAGGCCGCGCCCCTACCGGATCAGAGGCCCATTATACCAGCAATAGGGCGCATTTCCAGTTGATGCGGAGCGCAGCCCACGTGACCGGCACAGGAATCCGCAGAAAAAACGTCCGGGGACCGCAAAGAATCCTGGACCTCTCGATCGAATCGGAACGCTGTGTTGAAGCGACGTTTAGGACAACCGGGCCGATCCCGATCCGGGAATTCTTCAGGAATATCCCGGGTTAAGTGTTGACATGGTTGTCGTAAATGCGTAGGATCGCTATGTGCCGCAGATGCTAAGCCGTCTGTGGCTTTTCGTTTACCCCTTTTCGGACGCGAGCAGGAAGGGAAGGTTACATCAACACCATTTCACCTAAGCTGAGAAAGGTTAGCGGGCGCAAGCTCGTTGGCTCCTCACGAGTGAGTAAGTGTTGAAGTGGGCCCGGCCATGAGGTCAGACATTCACGAAGAGCGTTGTTTCGGCGCGCACGGCGCAGGGGGTTGGGTGCGTCTTGCGGGTCGCCGGGCCACAGGCGTCTTGTGTGACCCCACCAAATGGTTCAGCCGATCGAGCCTGGTCAGTCCCGGCCCCGGGATCGCAGGCGAACGGGGGCTGAGCCTGTTCCTGCCCTTCAGTGAGCGGAGGCTCTTAGCTTAAGCCACTTGCTCGGGTTGGACTGCTTTCGTCCCGCCAAGTGCTCGCCCCTGAGACGGGACGACTGCCTCTCGCTACTGCTCATCCCACTGTCCGTGTGGGCGCGGCGATCTGGCAGGCACTGCCTCTGCGAAGGGTCCATCCCCCGACTTGACGTGACCGCCAAACCAACTGCCCGGAGCCGCTGACCGTGCGGCCCAAGAGAGAAACGCCTGGAATGAGTGAGGAGTACTACATAGCACCGGAGGACCTGACGGTCTTCCACGACGAGTCCAACAACCTGAACGTGAGGGTGAAGGGCCGGGGAGAATGGGCGAAAGTCGTCGTACGGCTTGCATGCCCCTACTCGGACCCCGAGCACTTCGTCGGCCTCCTGCACGACGGCGAGCAGATCGGAATGATCCGCGACCTGTCCGATCTGGCTGAGGATTCGCGCGCCCTGCTGAAGCAGGCGCTGATAAAGCGTTACCACATTCCGGAGGTCGCTCGCATTCTGTCGGTCAGAGAGACGAGCAATGCCGCCGTCTGGACGGTGGAGACGGACAAGGGACGCCGCGAGTTCATGGTGCGGGACAGACACAACTTCCGCAGGATCAAGGGCCGGGACCTCATTATTGTGGACGTGGACGGCAACCGGTTCCGCGTGCGACGCGGGGCGCCTCTCGATCGCGAAAGCCAGAAACTGCTGGACTTGCACGCCTGACCGCGTGTACCCCTCTGGCCTGGAGGCCGGCCCGCAGTTGCCGGCCGCGGAGAACCCGAGATGAGCAAGAAGAAGACAATAGTCTGGAAGCTGGACTCCACGCCGTTCTGGATGCGAGAGCGACTTGACGAACTCGAAGAGAACGGCGAGCCGGTGGCGTTCTGCTTCGAGAGCGACATGAACATCGCCGGCGAGTACGAGCCCGAGGCGCTGGTCGTCACCCACGAGAGGGCCCTGGTGATCGCCCCGGACCGGGAGGAGCCGCTGCGCGAGGTGCCCATTCCACAGATAGCCCTGGCGAAGGCCAAGTGGCTGATGGGCAACGGCTTCCTGCTGGTGACCACGTGGAATGAGAACGTCGAACTCCTTCGCTTCTCCTCGTCGCTCTCGGGCACGGTGGAGGAGATGAAGGAGGAGCTGGACCGATTCCTGATGTCACGCCTGGCCTGGGAATGCCCGGACGAGCACGAAAAGAAGGTCAAGCACAGGGACGATGAGGAATCAACGGCCGAGGGGGAGAAGGCGCGCCGTTGCCCCCAATGCGGCCAGCTTCTGCCGCCCGACAGGGACATATGCCGCGCCTGCCTGAGCGCACGCGCCGTCATGTCCCGCATGCTCGCCTACCTGAAGCCCTACAAAGCCATGGTGGCCGTGACGATGTGCCTGACGCTCGTCATGGCCGGCATCAGTTGCTCGGTGCCGCGGCTGAGCCGCACGCTCCTGGACGACGCGATACTCGGCCAGAACCTGGACCTGCTGAAAGTAGTGGTCGCCACCCTCGGTGTGCTTCTGCTGCTTCGGGCCGGCACTGCAGCCGTGCAACGGCTGGTCACGACCCGGCTTGCCCAGAACGTCATCTACGACCTCCGGCAGGCGGTCTATTCGCATCTCCAACGGCTCTCGATGGAATACCACGACCGCCAGAGCACCGGGCGGCTCATCGCACGTGTCATGAGCGACACCGCCCAGCTCCAGCAGTTCGCCGTGGGGACGGTGCAGCAGTTCATCGTGGACATCTTGATGCTGGTCATCGTGCTCGGCTGGATGATGATGTGCTCGGTCAGGCTGACCGTAATGCTCTGGTTCCCGCTGCCGGTCTTCTTCCTGCTGGTCAAGTGGTATCACAACAACGTGCACAAGGTCTTGCGGAAGGCCTGGCGCAAGCGGGCGGCCATGAGCGGCCATCTTGCCGATACGATCCCGGGCATTGAGATGGTGAAGGCCTTCTCGCAGGAAGAAAGGGCGATAGGCGAGTTCAGAAGCATCAGCAGCAGCTACCGCACGGAGTTGGTCAGAGCCGTCGGCTTCTCGGCCCAGTTCATGCTCGCCTTCATGGTACTGACGCAGGTGGGCACGGTGCTGGTCTACTGGTTTGGCGGCAGGGGGACCATCGAGGGCGGCGGCTTCACTGTCGGCCAACTGTTCATGTTCATCGGCTGGATCGCCCTGATGTACGCGCCCGTCTGGCGGTTCGCCACCCTGACGGAACAGTTCGAGAACGCTTCCACCTCGGCAGAACGCGTCTTCGACGTGCTGGACACCGAGGTCGTGGTGGCCGCAAACCCCAAGGGGCACCGCCTCACAGGCATCGAGGACTCGATCCGCTTCGAGGACCTGACTTTCAGCTACGACGGCGGTCCGGCGGTGCTCAAGAACGTTGACCTCGAGGTGAAGGCCGGCGAAACGATCGGGATCGTGGGCCCCAGCGGCTCGGGCAAGACCACCTTGATCAAACTGCTCTGCCGATTCTACGACCCGACGCGCGGCCGCATTATGGTGGACGGCCACGATCTGGCGGAGGTCGAACTCGCCTCGTACCGGAAGCTCCTGGCCATCGTGGCACAGAACCCTACCCTGCTCCGCGACACCATCCTGGAGAACATCCGCTACGGCAGGCCGGAGGCCGGCATCGAGGAGGTCATCCACGCAGCCCGGACCGCCAATGCCCACGACTTCATCATGCAGTTCCCCGAGGCCTACGACACCGACGCACGCGAGCAGGGGAGCCGCCTCTCCGGCGGAGAAAGGCAGCGCATCTGCATCGCCCGCGCCGTGCTGAAGGACCCGACCCTCCTGGTCCTCGACGAGGCGACCTCGGCCGTGGACACCAAGAACGAGAAGCTGATCCAGAACGCCCTCGACAAGCTCATCCAGGACCGCACCACCTTCATCATTGCGCACAGGCTCTCCACGCTGCGCAACGCGGACAGGATCATCATGATGAAGGAGAGTCGCGTGCTCGACTTCGGCACCCACAGTCAGCTTATGACTCGATGCGACCCCTACAGGGAACTGGTGGAAGCGCAGAGCGAACTGGGCGCCGAGCCCATCCGGGAGGTAGCGTAACACGTAGGGCGCAGGGGCATCCCCGCGCCTCTGCCGGCCCGCCTGCCTTGTCTTTGGTCATGGCCACCATGACCGGGCGTCAGCACCCTCACGTGCTGCCGCGGCGGCGGCGGCCTCCTCGCCTGCTGCTGGCGCGGCGACCTCCTCGCTTGCCGGCGCGTACCTTGCGCGAGCCGGACCTGGCCGCCAGCGTGGGGGGCGCGCGGCGTACGCCCGCTGCGGCCCGGCGGGTGCTTCTCTCCCTCTCGATGGCGTCGGCCACGGCCGACATGCGAGGACGCATGGCAGGATTGGGATCACGCAGAAGGACCAGCATGCCATCCTGAATCCCGTAGGTCAGGTCAAGGCGGCCCAGAAGCTGCGTCAGCGCTTCATGACCGCTGGCGCCCCGCACGTTGATGCCCCAGAC
>JAUVVP010000352.1 GCA_030604585.1 Planctomycetota bacterium
ACGGGCGCCGCGCAATCGCACTCATCGACGCCGCCGAACGCTCGGCCCGGTGCAACCGCGAGGTGGCCGTGACGATCTGACCGTCGCGCGGGACGGCACGCGCTGATCGGCCGCGTCGTGATCGACGCAGGGCCTCACTATGGTGTTCTGCCTGGAGCAGGTGCTTCCTTGCAGGGAAGGAGAGACGGATGCCTGACAGGCTCAACCCCGGCATCGCGCCGACAGTCTTGATCGCAGACAGGGAGACCTCGACCACCAGGCCGCCGGCCGGGCTGGTGCTGAATGAAGAGCTGGGACTGCTCACGCATCCCGCTCTGGGAGGCCGGCTCCTGCACGTCAACCGCCACGGCGGCCTGTTCGAGACCCGCGCCACGGTCACTCCGGGCGGCGACTACCTTCTCATGTTCCCCGACTGCCTGCCCGGCAAGGCCCACGGCCACTACGGCAACCGGACGGAGAAGGTCAACAATCTGATCGCCTATCGCTCCTCGGACGGGGGCGAGACATGGCACGGGCCGACCGTCGCCTTCGACGTGGACTACAACCAGCACGGGTTCATCCCCCTCATTCGGCGCGGCACGAGCAGGATATACTGCTTCGGCACGCAGCCGATCTGGGGGAACTGGAGCGGCGAGGAAGATGCTCTCATCGGTTATCGCTGGTCCGACGACGACGGCCGCACATGGTCCGACGTGACCTTGATCCAGCCGGCCAACGACCCGGGCTACCAGGGCATGTCGGTGATGCGGATGTGCGAGACCGACAGCGGTACGTGGCTGCTGGGCACCCATGCGGGCGAATGGTTCGACCAGCCGGACGGCGGCCGCGTGCCGAAGACGCGCCAGTACATCCTGCGCAGCACCGACCAAGGCGAGAGCTGGACCTTGCTGCCCGGGCCCCGGCCGGGTGGCTGGCGCGTTCGGGAGTTCGACCGCATGGACGAGCTGCGCCCCATCAACCTGGGCGGCGGTGAGGTCTACGCCCAGGCCAGGACGTGTGAGGGCCACCTGTGGGAGCTGCGCAGCTGCGACGACGGCCGGACGTGGTCCGATCCGAAGCCGAGCCCGCTGGTCCATCCAGACGCGCCGCCCATGCTCTTCCATCTGGGCGACGGCGAGACGCTGATCGCGTTTCACCACAACGTTGCCACCGGCACGCACTTCAGGTGCGAAGACAGGGCGCAGGTGTGGGTGGCGCTCTCGCGCGACGGCGGCCGCACCTGGGGCGAGCCGCGCTTCCTCCTGGTGAACGCGCTGGCGCCGGCCGAGGGTGACGGCTGGCGCGACTACCAGTGCTCCTACCTCGACATGTTCGCCGACGACGGGGATCTGCACATCTTCATGCCCCACCGCTGGCGCCGGGCCCTCCACCTGCGCATGAGGGAGAGCGATCTGGACGCCCTACCGGCCCTGGCCGAATTGTGAGAGCCGCCCCGACGAGCACGGACAGCTCGTTGCCGGCAGCAACAGGAGAAGAACAGTGAGCAACCCCCAAGGCCAACGCTTGAGCCATGCCGAACTGCTGGAACTGAAGCGGTGGAACACGCCCACCATCTACAACGGCTGGGAACAGATCACCACGCACGACCCGGCCGCCGATGGCTTCAACCTCGAAGAGACTCGCGACTTCATGCCGCAGATGGGCCCCATGGTCGGCTATGCCGTCACGGTCGCCTTCGAGCCCAGCAATCCGGACCACGTGAAGGGGAACCCGAACGCTTGGAGCGAATACCGCCGATACGTCGCCGGCGAGCCCGGGCCCAAGATCGTCGTCGTGCAGGACCTGGACAAGCCGCGCGTCGTGGGCTCGTTCTGGGGCGAGGTCAACAGCAACGTCCACGCGGCGCTCGGATGCGTCGGGACAATCACCGACGGTGCAATACGCGACGTGGACGAGATGACGAACGCCGGCTTCAAGGCGCTGGCAAGGTGTTTCTGCGTGGGCCACGCGCACTGCGTCCCGGTGCGCTGGGGCTGCGAGGTCGAGGTGTTCGGGCGCACGGTCCAGCCGGGCCAACTCATCCACGCCGACAAGCACGGTTTCCTTGCGGTCCCCAGGGAGGACGAGGCGGGACTGCTGGAAGCCGCCCGTTTCATGGACTCCAACGAGTGCCGCACCGTGATCGCCGCCGCCCGCAGCGCCGCCGGGAAGACACAGGAGGAGGTCCTCGCCGAGCTGGATGCGGCGGGCAGGGCCTTCAGGACGGCGGCTCGGCAGAGGTTCGGCAAGCGCGGGGAGTCGTAGGGGCGGCAGGCGGCCTGGCTTCTCCTGGCGCCCGGCGCGCTTGCGGTGGCGCCGGGCCTGCAATTAGCATCTGGATACCATGCGACCCCGAGATATCTTCATCAACGCCCTGCACCGGCGCCCCGGGCCGCGGCCGGCCACCGGGGCCGCGACGTCCATCGTGACCGTGGACCTGATGAAGAAGGCCGGCGCGTTCTTTCCGCAGGCCCACCAGGACGCCGAGCAGATGGCCGCGCTCGCCGCCGCGGGCTACACCGAGCTCGGGTTCGACAACGTCATGCCGCTCTTCAGCGTCTGGCATGAGTCGGCGGCGCTGGGCTGCAAAGTAGACTGGGGTGAGGTCAACCGGATGCCCGACTGTCGGGAGCCCCTCTACAGGATGGGGGACCCGATCCGGGTGCCGTCGGACCTGCTGAGCCGCCCTGGCTGCAAGGTCGCGCTGGACGCGCTGTCCCTGCTGCGGGAGCGGTACGGCAACGAGATTGCGGTCGTCGGCAAGGTGTTCGGCCCCTGGACGCTCGGCTACCATGTCTTCGGCGTGCAGGAGTTCCTCATCAACACGCTTCTGGACCCGGACGCCGTCAAACGCGCGATGGCGACGCTGAAAGAGGTGACCGTGCAGTTCGCCAACGCGCAGATCGAGGCGGGCGCCGACGCCCTCTGCCTGGCCGACCACGCCACGCGCGACCTGTGCTCCCCCGGCGCCTACCGCGACTTCCTCACGGAAGCCCACACGGAGCTGAACGAGCGGATCCGGTGCCCCCTGATCCTCCATATATGCGGGGACACCTCGGACAGGATCCACTACATCAGGGAGACGGGCCTGCCCTGCTTCCACTTCGACTCGAAGGTTCCGGCGCCGACGGCCCGGGAGTTGGCCGGCGAACGCCTCTCGCTCATGGGCGGCACCAGCAACCTGCGGGTGATCAGGGCCGGCAGACCGGATGCGGTCGTGGAGGACGTCAAGGAGAAGGTGCGCGCCGGCGTTGACATCATCGGACCCGAATGCGCCGTCCCCCTGGATGCCCCCTACGCCAACATGAAGCTGCTCGCCGGCGAGGTCAAGACGTACACCGTCACAAAGCCCGGGCAGTAGCACTGGCACATTCGGCGACCTCGCATTCCAGCACCGTCAGCGACAGGGCCGGGAACGTGTAGCTGAATTCTGCCGAGCCGACGGGCACGCAGGACGCCAACGTCCGCACGCGCTCCGGATCGTCGAAGCCATTGGCCACGTCCCGCTCGCCGGCCCTCTGCGTGTCCAGGAGCGTCCAGACCCGGGCCTCCTGCTTCGGAGGGGCCCAACGGGACAGGTCGAGGGTGGCCTTCAGCCCCTTG
>JAUVVP010000378.1 GCA_030604585.1 Planctomycetota bacterium
AGCGTTGCTTGTTGCTCCCGCCTAAAGACCGGCGGGCAAGCGTTGCTCGTGCGTGCGTTGCTAACTCTTCATTCATCACTCTGCATTCATACCTGACTCTGCATTCATACATGGCGCGCTCCGCGCGCCCCTTTTCAATGAATATACGGGCAGCCTGCACGGTATTCTCTGGTGGGAGGTCCCCGGACCAAGGTGAGGGCCGATGTCGGCGGATAGCCAGCGCATGGGCCAGGGCCAGCGTGGCCGCGGCTGCGCCATTGCAGCGGCGGTCTTGATCGTGCTGATCGGGCTGGGCGGGCTGGGGGTCCATTTCTACGACCGGCACTGGGAGAAGAAGGTGGAGGCCAGGGTCGCCGGATACCGCGCGGCCGGCCAGCCCGTGGCCTGGGAGGAGGTCGTCGCCGCCCGCCGGCATGTGCCCGACGAGGAGAACTCCGCCCTGATCCTGCTCGATGCCTTCCCCTACCTCCAGCCGGCGAAGGGGGCCTATGCCGAGCTCCTGGTCTACGATTTCGAGTCGGAGTCCATGTCCGGCGCACGCCATTCCGAGCAGGTGCGGGCACTGATCGAGGCCCACCTGGAGGCCAACGCGGAGGCGCTCGAGCGCATCCACGAGGCGGCGCAGTTCCCGCACGGCGCCTATCCCCTGGACCCGCTGGGCAGGCCATGGGAGCAGCCGTTCGACCATCTGGGGGGCGTCGGAGACGCTCTACACCTCTGCTGCGTCGAGGCTGCGTTCCACGCCGAGGCGGGCGACGCGCGGAAGGCAGCCGCCTGCCTGAAGGCCGGCCGCGCCGTGAGCGCCTCTCTCGGCGATTGTACCAGGCTGATCGAAGGGTTCATCCGGATCGCGACCGGCACCATCTGGGTGGGCGGGGTCCAGCGCGTGCTGGAACTGTGCGAGATGCCCGCCGATGACCTGCGCATGCTCCGGGAGCAGGCCGCCCTTGCAGATGAAGGGCTTTCTATGGAACTCGCCTTCTATGGAGATAGGGCGATGGGGCACGCCCTCTTCGAAGCAGAGGGCGTCGCCGAGCTTGTAGGCGCATGGGGCGTCGACGCGAGCCCCCGCCTGTACCTCTACGCCATGCTGCCGGGCTGGCGGGAACGGGACGCCCTCGACTACTACGACCTGTTGGACGGGGCCATCCGCGCCTCAGGCCTTCCGCTCGCTGAGAGGCAGCACGAGGCAGAAGCACTCGAGGACGAGGAGATACGCCTCCTGATGATGTCTCCAGTCCGGCACGCGCTCTTCGCCATACTGGTGCCGGCCACCGGCCGGGCACTCAGGGAAGAGGTCAAAGCTCACATGAGGTTGCAGGTGGCGCAGACCGCCTTGGCCGTAGAGGAATGGCGCATGAAGCACGGCCGTTGGCCCGATTCGCTGGAGCGGCTTGTGCCGGAGCTTCTGGACGCCGTTCCCCAGGACCCGTTCTCCGAGGGCAGCATTCGCTACGCAAGGACCGACAATGGCGTGGTCGTCTACAGCGTCGGCGAGGACGGCACGGATGACGGCGGGATCACAGGGGAACAGCCGGTGCAGAAGGCCGCAGTTCAGATCGAAGACGGGTGGGACCTGACCTTTCACTTGCTCGACCCCGAACTGCGCGGCGCCGCAGAACTGAGCTTCCGGGACCAGATCATGGACGGCTATTGGGACCTTCGGGAGCTGGAGCAGGCCGGATTCACGACCGAGAAGCTGAGGGAACTCGGCTTCTCGGACGAAGACCTCGAGACGTTCGGCAGGTACCCCTGAACCGCGCGGCTTGGGCGAGCCGCACTATCCCACCGCGCCGTGGCGCCACATGCACACCAACGTCCACATGGAAGGCGGCACAGGGGCCTGTCGCGTTCGGGCAACTGAGCAAGGTTCAACCGTCCCTGCGGGACGGAATGGTTGTGTGGACACGCCATCCCACCGATGAATCGGTGGGCTATTGCCGGGCGTCCCTCCGGGACGAACGGGGTGTTCCTGCGCGCCGGCGGCGGAGGTCGCCCATGTTGCGTGCCCCACGACGCCGCATGAGCCCGCCCCGGGCGCTCCCTGTCAGTCCGGCCCGACGAGCCTCACGAGGGCCGCATCCACGTTCGGGCGGACGTCAAACCGGGCGTGGCGCTCGCCATCCACCTCTATCGTCTCGTAAGTCTCGGCCTCGCCGTCCTGCTCGACGCAGAAGCGCCGCCAGGACTCGGGCACGCGCACGCTCACGGTCAGGGGCTGATCGTAGAGTTCGGCGAACGGGGCGCCGTAGGTGTCCACCTTGCTTTCGTCGCACTCGATGGCCAGCTTGAAGCCCGTGTCGGTCGCGTCGGTAAGCGCCACCTTGCTGACGGCATCGCGCTCCTGAACGTATCTGTACACATCGCCGGTCGTGCCGACCCAGAGCTCGTCCTTGTTCGCCGCCAGGTAGTCGCACAGCTTGACGAACCGCTCCTCGCTGCAACTGATCCACTGCCCGCCGACGCCGTGGAAGCCGACCAGGACCCACTTGCCTTCTTCGAGCGCCTCCTTCGCAAAGGCCGCCGGGTCGCCCGTGTCGTTCCCATCTGATATGCCGACCCTCCGGGGGGCGCGGAACAGGAAGTACTTCTGCATCAGCTCCTGCATCTGTTCCCTGCTGGTGTTCCAGGTGGTGCCGCCGCCTCGCATGAAGGGGCGCAGCTTGCTCCGATTCGGGTAGAGCTTCCAGATGTGGCGGGCGCATTCGCCGATCTCGTGGTCGGCCTCTTCGTAGTCCTTCGCCCCCTCGTGGCGCATGGTGTGGTTGCCGAGTTCGTGGCCGAACCGGGGGCAGATGACCTCCCAGGTCTCCCGGTGGGTGCGGTAGCGGTCCTTGTCTGGGTTGACGAAGAAGGTGCCGACCAGGCCGCGCTCGTTCATGTGGGGTATGGCGAACTCGGCCTGCGTCTCCATGCTGTCGTCGAACTGCATGCTGAAGGCGCCGACTTTGCCGTCCTTGAACACCATCACCTGCGGCGTGCCGTAAAGGTCCGGGGCGGACATGGAATCATCTCCCTCTGCGGGGTTGGATGCGCGCGGGCCCGAGATCGTGCATGAAGGGCTCGCGCCGACCAGGCACGCGATCAGTACTGCCGACAAGATGCGCTTTCGCAGTTTCACACGGGACCTCGCAGGCCGGATGCGCCCCTACCGTAACACACGCAATCGCGGGCGTCCACCGCGCGCGGCCGTCCTGCGGGCGCCAGGGGCTTGTGCGTCTCCTGGGAACGTCGTATTATCCAGGAGAACTGCACGTGCGACAGGACCGGCAGAACAAGGGAGCCTGGCGTGCCGGCGCGGGACCGGAAAGAACGTGAGGGTGAGAGCCGCCGCGGTCGGGGCTGTGCCATCGCGGCGGCGGTTGTGATTGTGCTGATCGGGCTGGCCGGGCTGGG
>JAUVVP010000489.1 GCA_030604585.1 Planctomycetota bacterium
CCTTTGCGTGCTGGTCGCCGAGAGCCTGCTGGCCTGCGTGTTCGGCAATCCCGCGGTGCCCATCCTGCGGCGCGGCCCGGGCGAAAGGAGCCGGCGATGACGTGGGCAGCGCCGCTGGGGACGGCCGACTCCGCCGTGCGCATTCACGCGCGCTTTGAGTGGGCGGGACTGCCGGAGGGCGTTGCGGGGCTGGCGGCCCTTGCCCTGGGGGCAGCGGTCGTTCTTGCGGTGCTGACCTTCTATCGCCGTGAGCGGGCTTCCACAGCGCCCAGGCTGCGCTGGGTCTGTTGCGGGCTTCGCCTTCTGTGCCTGGGCGCGCTGGCCCTGATCCTTTTGCGCCCTTCGGTGGCGCGCGACCTGGAGCGCCTCCTGCCCGGCCGGCTGATCATACTGGCCGACAGTTCGGCGAGCATGTCCGTCCGGGACGCCCACCTGGCCCCGGAGCCGGCCTCGGGCTGGGCGCGGGCCCTCCGGCTTCCCAGCGGGCGGAGCGTCGCTGAACTCACGCGGCACGGGATCGTCCTGCGCCTGCTGGAGCCGGAAGGCGCTGCGCTCGTCGCAGAAGGCAGCCGCGCGAACCAGGTGGAGCTGATGACCTTCGCCGACGACGTGCGGACCGTGCTGGAGGTCCCGCGCCGGGGCCCTCAGCCGGAGACGGCGGAGCCGGCTGACGTGCCCCCGCTGCCGCCCTGGAAGGCGACCGGCGTCGCCACGGACCTGGCCCGAGCGCTGAGCGCGGCCCTTGGGCGTCCGGCAGGGGGGCAGTTGGCGGCGATCCTCCTGCTGACGGACGGCCGCGACACCGAAGGCGGAGACCTGGCGGCGGCGACGCGGCAGGCGGCGGAAAGGGGCGTTCCGGTGCACGTCGTGGGCATCGGCTCTGTGGCCCGGCCCACCAACGTTGCCGTGGTTGAGCTGTCATCCGGCGAGCACGCCATCAAGGGGCTGCCGCTTCAGATGCGCGCCTATGTGCGCTCCGACGGCTACGCCGGCCGGACCGTTGCCGTGGTGTTGACGGCGACGCAGGTCAAGACGGGCCGCACCGAGGAGGTCATGCGGAGGTCGGTCGTCCTGGAAGGGGACGGACCGCGACAGGCGGTGGACTTGACCCATGAGCCCGAGGCCGTCGGCGCGGTCCGCTACGTGGCTCAGATCGAGCTGCTGGAGGGCGAGTCCCGCCCCGACGACAACAGTGCCGCCAGGGAGGTGTTGGTCACCGAGCAGAAGATAAGGGTCCTGCTGGCCGCGGGCGGGCCGTCCAGGGAGTATCGCTTCCTCAGGGCGCTGATCAACCGCGACCCGGCCTTTGACCTGACCGTCCGGCTCCACGGTCCGTCGGCGGGAAGCGGAAACGCTGCACTGCCGGGCGAGCGCGCTGCGTTGGCCGGCTACGATGTCATCCTGTTGTGCGACGCATCGCCTGCGCACCTGAGCGCCGAGTGGGTGGACGCGCTGGCGGACGTCGTGGACTCCGAGGGCCTGGGCCTGGCGTTTCTGGCCGGGCCGGCCTACACGCCTGAACTGCTGGGCGAGCCCGAGCTGGCCAGGCTGCACGACCTTCTGCCCGTGGTGGTGGACAGGGCGCGAACTCGGGCCCTGGTCGGCGGCGCGGGCCTCTTCACAGACGTCCGATCCCTATGGCTCGACGACGGCAGCCGGGGGCACGCGATCACGAATCCCGGGCCAGGCGTCGAAGCCGCGCGCTTCTGGCAGGAGGTCCCGGGTCTGTACTGGGTCCTTCCGGCGGCGAAGTCCAAGCCCGGTGCGACGGTCCTTCTGCGCTGCGCAGACCCGGCCTTCGCGCAGGGCACCATCCTCGCTGCGGTTCACTCCTACGGGCTGGGCCGCGTCTTCTACTGCGGCTCGCCCGAGACGTGGCGCTGGCGCAGGCGCGGCATAGAGCACTATGACAGGTTCTGGCTTCAGGCCCTGCGTTACTGCACGGGCGGCCGGCTGACCGACCGTGACAGGCCGCTTCGCATCTCGCTGGACCGGCGCGTCTGCACGCCCGGCCAGCCGGTGCGGGTCCGCGCCAGGGCAGTCGGCCCGGAGTCCCGTCAGGTCGAAGGCCAGTGGCTGGAGCTTGCCGTCGAGCTGAACGGCCGGCGCGTGGGGACCGTCGAGTTGCGGCGCTCCCCGGCCGAGCCGGAGGTCTACGAGGGAGTTCTCTATCCCGACGCCTTCGGCCGCCACGAACTCGTCTATGTCGCACCGGACGGGACGCGGGCCGCGGCATCCCTGGAGGTCCGCCGGCCGGACATCGAGTTTCGGGACGTCCGCATGGCGCGGCAGGCGATGGAGGAGCTGGCCGCCTCGACCGGTGGGCGGTATCTGGAGCCCGGCGAGCTGGACCAGTTGCCGGGCCTCATCCCGGATCGCGCTCGCACGGTCGTGGAGCCGGGGCCGCTGGAGCCGCTCTGGGACACGGCGGGCCTGCTTGCGCTCCTGGTGGCCGCGCTCGGCGCCGAATGGGCGCTGCGAAAATGGATGGGTATGCTCTGAGGTGCCGGCGCCCGCGGCGAGGGGGGATTCACATCGTCTCTTCTTCTTCCTCCGGATACCGCAGACGGCGCACGGTGGCGTC
>JAUVVP010000369.1 GCA_030604585.1 Planctomycetota bacterium
GTTCATGTCTGACGACCTCCCTCTCTGATGAGCTTGCCGGCCGGCGGTGCTGCTCCCCCGTCGGGGAGTTCTGTGCCCGACTCGAGTGCTCCGGTGCCCCCGCCCCGCCCGGCTAGCGTTTGTGCACTGTTGCCCTCACCGGGATGCCGGCCAGCGGGCCCTCGGGGGCGGCGCGCACCTCCAGCTCCCCGGGAGCGCGGACGGCCAGCTCCAGCCGCCGCCCTTCGTCACCCTTGTGCAGCCGCCGGTCCGCCTCGATGGGGCCGGCGGGGTGCGCCACGGCGCCCAGGTAGGTGTAGGCACGCAGGCGGTCCCGAACGCGCCCCCCGAGCAGGGCATGGACCGGCCGGTTCAGGTCCTTGCCGAGTATGTCCCACAGGCAGATGTCGAGGGCGCTCATCACACCCAGTAGGCTCGCGTCCGGATAGTGCAGGCAGGCATCCTCATAGAGCCGCTGCATCAGCCACGAGATCCGCGAGGGGTCCTCGCCGATCAGGGCAGCGTCGGTGAGTTCCTGCACCAGTCCGGTGAGGCTGCCGGGGCCGAAGGCCGCGCCCGTGTTGGCGCTCATCTGCACCTCGCCCCAGCCGACGATGCCGCTGTCGGTGAGCAGCTTGACGAACGTCCACAGCGCCCCGCCGTGGCTGCCGGCCGGTGGCCTCACCAGGATTGTCTCCACGCCCGTTATCCGCATGGAAGGGCTCCTTCCGCGCCGGTCCGAGACGGCCTTCAGAGGTGTGCTCCGGAGCAACACAGCCTAACCAGGAGCCCGGGGACGATCAACGGCGACAGGACGAGGGCTCCGGGCCTGCCGTCGGCCGCGCAGGGTGCACACAGAAGGACGGCCGGGCCAACCGTCGTCAGCTTCCCCCGGTCCGCGCCACGGCGGATGCGGTCGGCCCCGACTATGGTACCGACGCCGTCGCCCGACCAGGACCCGTGCTCAATGGCTCGGTGATCAACAAGCTCAGCAGCAAGTTGCTCGACAGGGGTATCTCAGGTAAGCTCACGGGGGCGAAGGCAGGTCAGGGGCAAGCCACCGGACTCTCGGGAGGCGACGATGATGAGACGGGAATGTGTGCTGCTTGTGGTTTGGCTGGCGACGGCCCTGGCGGCGGCTGATGCGAGCGCCGGGGCCGCCGTCAGGACGGGCTCTCCGGCCGATGGAGGCCCCGGGCGCACGATCGCGGCGGCGAGCTGCGCACAGGAAGACGTTCAGGCCGCCATAGACGCGGCGCAGGACGGGGACACGGTCCTCTTGCCGCAGGGCGAGGCGACCTGGGTGCCGCCCGACGGGCGAACGCCCTCGGTCCTGATCAACGGCAAGGCGATCATGCTCCAGGGCGCCGGCGTGGGCGAGACGGTGATCACGGACGGTTCGCCGCACGCGTGGACGAGCCTGGCGCTGGTTGTCCGGGGGTCGGGCAAGCCCTTCCGGGTCACCGGCCTCACCTTCCGGAAGGGCACCGGCGCCCGCGGCGCGAACGCCATCAGCATCTTCGACAGCCGGGACTGGCGCGTGGACCACTGCGAGTTCGACTACAACGGCGTCGGCGGCGCTCTATTCGCCTATGGCGACAGCTTCGGAGTCATTGACAACTGCACGATCAGACGGGCCTACACCGCCGTCAACGCCAAGGGCCGGGGCGATGCGTCGTGGCGGATGCCCCTCAGCCTGGGCACGGCTGACGCGGTCTACATTGAGGATTGCACGCTCATAGACGTCGGCCCCGACGGCCCGACCGACGCCTACGACGGGGCCCGCTACGTCTTCCGGCACAACACCGTGACGAAGACGGACGCAACGGACTCCATAGGCGGCGTGGGCCACCACGGATTCGACAGCGGCGGCTTTAGGTCCACCTTCAGTTGCGAGATCTACGCGAACTCGTTCACCGGCGACGGCTGGCTCTTCGGACGTTCCCGCGGGGGCACTGGCGTCATCTTCGGCAATACGGTCACGGGCAAGGTCGGTTTCTACGCACTCTCCTACTACCGATCATCGGACAAGGAGGAGATCAGGAAGCTCTGCGCCGGGTGGGGCCCTATGTGCGACGGCACCAATCCCCTGGACGGCAACGAAGACGAGACCGGCTACCCAGGCCGGGACCAGCCGGGCCGGGCCACCGATGCCGGCCGCGACACGCCCCAGTTGCTCGAGCCCGTCTACGAGTGGGACAACGCTCTGAACGGCGAGGACGCCGACCTGCATCCCCAGGACCTGGGCGGCAGGTCGCTGGACCACATCAAGGAAGGCCGCGACTTCTTCAACGACACCCGGCGGCCCGGTTACCGGCCGCTGGCGTACCCGCACTCTCTGCGCAGCCAGTGGCCGCCACTGCCGCCGACTGACACGGCAAGCCCCACGGTGCCGCAGAGCCTGGCTGCCACTGCCGTCTCGGAGCGGAGCGTGGAGCTCGCGTGGGAGGCCTCGACCGACGACGAGGCCGTTGCGGGGTACATGGTGTGGCTCAATGGCGCAAGGGTCACGACCATCACCGATCCGGACCACACGCGCTACACGTTCCTGCGGCTGGGGGGGCCCCCGGCCGAATGCACGTTTGCCGTCTCAGCGTTCGATGCCGCCGGGAACGAGAGCGAGCCGAGCCCGCCGGCGCGGCCTCGCTGAGCAGACCCGACCTTCCGGCCCCACGGGGCCGCCGACGCATGAGGGACCAGAGGCAATGGGCAACGACAAGCGATGGGTGCAGTCGGCGATGGCGCGGGATGGGACGTGTCCCGTGCCCTTCAACTTCGCGTTCTCTCCCCCGGCCCGGGCCGCTGTTGAGAAGCACTACGGGGGATCGCCCGTCGAGGAGGTACTCCGGTTCCCCATCCGCATGGCGGGGCCGAAGTCGATCAAGCCGCTCTACGCAGACCCGTCGGAGTTCGGCCCGACCGTGACCGACGAGTTCGGCGTCCTGTGGACCACCAACGACATCGACCGTGGGAGCCCGATCGGCCCGTGCCTCGCGGAGCCGGACCTCTCCGGCTACACCTTCCCCGACCCTCTGGCGTGCTACCGCTTCGAGGATCTGGCGGACTGGTGCGACGAGAACGGGGATCACTACACGGTCCTGTGGGTAGGCGACCTCTGGGAAAGGGCCACCTTCATGCGGGGCATGGAGGGCCTGCTGCGAGACGTAACCCTCTCCAGGGGTTTTGTCGAGGCCCTGCTGAGGGGGATCGCCGACTACATGCTGGCGACCATGCAGGTGCCCTTCGAGAAGTTCGACTTCGACGCGATTGCCGTCAGCGACGACTACGGGGCTCAGCAGTCGCTGCTGATCTCGCCTGGGGACTGGCGGAGCCTGGTCAAGCCCCTGCTGGCGGAGATCTACTCCGCCGCCAGGGCCAACGGGCGCGCCGTGTTCCATCACACGTGCGGGAACGTGTACGAGGTGATCTGAGACATGATCGACATCGGCCTCGACTTCCTGCATCCGATCCAGCCGGA
>JAUVVP010000456.1 GCA_030604585.1 Planctomycetota bacterium
AAATCGCCCCGGAGGTCCTTGACCTTGACGAGCCCCTCGATCGAGTAGTCCTCCAGGCGCACGAACAGGCCATATTCCTGCACGCCGGTCACCACCGCCTCAAAGACTTCGTCCCGATGGCCTTCCAGGTAGCGCAGCAGCTTGATCTTGACGATCTCCCGCTCGGCCTCGTCGGCGCGCTCCTGCATCCGGTTGCAGTGGGAGGCGATGCGGGCCAGCTTGTCCTTCCACTGCCGGCGCAGCAGGTCCGCCCCCTGCCCTGCCCTCAGGAACTGGTCCAGCACCTGGTGAACGACCAGGTCGGGATAGCGCCGCACGGGCGAGGGGAAGTGGCCGTAGCGGTCGAAGTGGAGCGCAAAGTGCGAGGCGCAGCTCGGGCTGTAGAGGGCGCGCTGCATGGCCCGCAGTAGCTGCATGTTCACGGCTTCGGCCAGGTGCGTGCCGGCCACCTCCGCCAGCAGGGCCTGGAGCTGCTTCCTGTCGAGCGGGTCCACCTTGCGGCCCAGGATGGTCTGGATGAAGGCGGCGAACTCCGCCAGGTCCTCCTCCTTCGGCGCCTCGTGGACGCGATAGAGGGCCGGCAGCTTCTTCCTGCGCATGAAGTCCGCCACGGCCCGGTTGGCGCTGAGCATGAACTCCTCGACCAGCCCGTGGGAGCGGTCCCGCACGATCTGCGAGACGCCGATCACGCGCCCGTCATCGTCAATGCTGACGTGATAGTCGGGCACGTCCAGGTCCACCGAGCCCACTTCCTGGCGCAGCCGCCGCAGTTGGCCGGCCAGGTCGTCCAGGGCGGTCAGGGTCGCCCAGACCGGCTCCGGCAGCTTCTCTGCCGCAGCGGCGGCGGCCGGCTCCTCGGCCTCCAGCGCGTCCAGCGCCTCCCGCACCTCGGTGTAGGTCATGCACCGGTCCACGTTGACCAGCGAGTGGCAGACGGTGTAGTCGAGCAGCTTGCCGGCGTCGTCGAACTCCAGCACAACCGTCTTGGCCACTCGGTCCCTGCCCTCCACCAAGCTCAGGGTGTCCTTGCTCTGCTCGTGGGGCAGCATGGGCACCACCTCGTTGGTCAGGTAGACACTCATGCCCCGCTCGCGGGCCTCCAGGTCGAGCGGGCTGTCGGGCCGCACGTGGAACGACACGTCGGCGATGTGCACCAGGACGACGCGCCGGCCCGTGGCCGGGTCCCGATAGAACGAGAGGGCGTCGTCGAAGTCCTTGGCGTCCTCCGGGTCAATGGTGATCGTGGTGTACTGCCTCAGGTCCCGGCGCCTGCGCTTCTCCCTGCGGGGCGGGGCGCCCGACAGCCCCTCTGCGGCGCGCAGGACTTCCTGCGGGAAGGCGCGCGGCAGCCCGAACTCCAGGATCACGGACTTCACGTCCACGCCCGGCTCGCCCACCTTGCCCAGCACCTCGCGGACCTCGCCCTCCGGGTTGCGGTGCAGGCTGGGCCAGGCCGTCACTTCCACCAGCACCTGGTCGTCGGCCTCGGCGCCCATCCAGTCCTCGCGCGCCACGTAGATGTCCTTGAACAGGCGCGGGTTGTCCGGCACGACCCTGCCGACCTTCGGGCCCGGCACGAAGCTGCCGATCACCTGCCGGTTACAGTGCTCCAGGACCTTGATGACCCGCCCGGACGGCCCCACGTCCTTCTTCCAGCGGCGGCCCCCGCCGCGCGACCTCTTGCGCCGCACTTCCACCACCACCAGGGCGTCGTGCATCGCCTCTCCCATGTCCTCCTCGGCCACGTAGACGTCGTCGGCGTCCTCAGCGACGGGGACCAAGAAGCCGAACCCGCGCGGGTTGCACTGGAGCCTGCCCACCACCAGCCCGGCGCGGGCCGGATTGACCCAGTGCGTCTTCTTGACCCTGACGAGGTGGCCGCCCCGCTCCAGGCCCTCCAGCAGCGCCACAAACTCGTCCAGCTCCGAGTTCGGCACGGAGAGGCGCCGCGCCAGCTCCTCGGTCCTCATCTGGCGGTAGCTCCTTGATCGGACCACCTTCAGCACGTCGTCTTCGCTAACCATGGGGGATCCTGCCTTCCGGACAATGCTGGCCTGTTCGGTGCCGCTGGCAGCCATTCTACCGGATTGCGGTGCGCCCGGCATGCGACGGCCCCGCCCGTCCGGGCGGGTCGCCGCGCCCGTTTGCAAAACGCTGCGCCATTGCGCCACAATGGCCCACGGCGCTGCGCCGCCCGCAACCGCGAATCCGCGAGCACGTCGGCCCATGCTGTCGAGTCGCCAAAGAACCGGAGGACCCCCGCTCCGCATGGCCGGGCCGCTCTGCGTCTGCCTCCTGCTGGCAGTGGCGCCGCCGGCCCTTGCCGCCGAGAGCGCCCTGGCCGAACGGATCGAGCAGATCATCTCGCAGGACGGCCTGAGCAGGGCGCAGGTGGGCGTCCACGTCACGGCGCAGGGGACCGACCGCGTCATCTACGCGCGTAGCGCCACCCGCAGGTTCATTGCGGCCTCGAACGAGAAACTGGTGACCGCCGCGGCGGCGCTCGACGCCCTGGGCGAGGATTACGAGTTCGAGACAGCCGTCTACGCCGACGGCGAGATGGACGGCGGGCTGCTGCGGGGCGACCTGATCCTGCGGGGCGGCGGCGACCCCACCATCGGCGGCCGCTACGACGAGGAGGACGCGCTGGAGACATTCGGGCGCTGGGCCAGGGTGATGAAGGCCAAGGGCCTGCGGCACGTGACGGGCCGGGTCCAGGCGGACGACGGCTTCTTCGACCGCACCCGCCGACACCCCCACTGGAGTAACTACCCGGCCTGGAAATGGTACTACACCACCACCT
>JAUVVP010000049.1 GCA_030604585.1 Planctomycetota bacterium
AACATGATGGCCGACCTCGACTTCGTGCCGGAGGGAACGGTCTCGTTCGCGCTCATCATGGACGACCCGGACGTGCCGCTGAGGACCTTCAACCACTGGCTCATATGCGAGATGCCCGGCGGCGCCCGGGCCCTCGCCGAGGGTGTCCCCCGGCAGGACCGGGTCAACACGCCGGTCAGCGCGGTCCAGGGCATCAACGCCTTCCGGAAGGTCGGGTACAGCGGCCCCGCCCCGCCGAAGGGCAAGGCCCATCGCTACTACTTCAAGCTCTACGCCCTGGACGAAAGGCTGGACATGCCGGGCAGCTTCTCCCGCGGGCAGCTCGAGGCCGCCATGAAAGGCCATGTCCTCGCCAAAGCCGAGCTGATGGGCAGGTACGGGCGTTAGTGCGACGCCCGGCCGAAGCAATCGGACCATGAGGCGCAACGAAACCATGACCGAACTGACGGGGCTTGAAAGAATCGGCCGCATCCTGAGAAGAGAGCCGGTCGACAGGATCGGGCTCTTCGAGCATTTCTGGGGGGACACGCAGAAGAAGTGGACCTCGCAGGGACACCTGCGGGAAGGCGAAGACCTGGCCACGCACTTCGGCTTCGACATGAGCCTTTGCTGGCCCTTCAACATGATGGCCGACCTCGACTTCGTGCCGGAGGTCATCGAGGAGACCGAAGAGACCATCGTCACGCGGGACGGCAACGGGGCCGTTCTCAGAAGGCACAAGCTGCACGACACCACGCCGGAACACATTGACTTCATGGTCAAGGAGCGGGCTGCCTGGGAGGAGAAGATCAAGCCCCTGCTGAAACCCGAACGCCGGCGGATTGACTTCGACGCCTACAGGAACGCGAAAGAGGCGGCGGCCGAAGCTCACCGGTTCTTCTGCTGGTCCGGCCCCAATGTGTTCGAGCTTATGCACCCCGTCTGCGGCCATGAGTACATGCTTATGGGCATGGCGCTTGACCCCGACTGGGTCAGGGACATGGTCAACACCTACGCGGAGCTGAACATCGCCCTGTTGGAGATCCTCTTCGAGGAGGCCGGCAAGCCGGACGGCATCTGGTACTACGAGGACATGGGCTTCAAGCAGCGCCCCTTCATGTCGCCGCAGATGTACCGGGAGATCGTCCAGCCGGGACACAAGAAGACCTTCGATCACGCCCATTCGCTCGGGCTGCCGGTCATCCTCCACTCGTGCGGCTACGTCGAGCCCCTGGTGCCGGGTTTGATCGAGGCCGGGATGGACTGCCTGCAGGTCATCGAGGTCAAGGCGGGGATGGACCCACTAAGAATCAAGGGCGAGTTCGGCGACCGCATCGTCCTGTTCGGCGGCATGGACGCCCGCAACCTGGTGGCCAACAACAGGGACGCCATCCGGGAGGAACTCGAGGCCAAGGTCCCCGCCCTGAAGCAGGACAGCGGTTACATCCTGCACTCCGACCACTCGATTCCCGACACCTGCGACTACGAGACCTACCGCTTCTTCGTGGACGAGGGCCTGCGCCTGGGCACTTATTGAGCGTCCTCGCTCGCTCTCGCTCAGATCGGGTGGCGCCGGACGTCTATGCCCGGACCGCTGACCCAGCGGGACTCGTCCGAGGCGAAGAAAACGGCGGCTTTCGCGATGTCCTCCGGCCGCAGCAACTCCGAGCGGTCCTCGCCCGGGAAGTTCACGCGCCTCTGATCGGTGTCCGTCGGGCCGGGGCAGATGACGTTGCAGCGGATGCCATACGGCCGCCCCTCCTTGGCGAGCGCATCCGCCAGTCCCATCACGCCGGACTTGCTGGCGCAGTAGGCGCTCCAGTTGCCGTGTGCCCGGCGTCCCGAGCCGCTGGAGATCACGATGATGCTTCCGCCGCCGCGCGCCCTCATGTGCGGCCAGACGGCGCGCGTGGCGTAGTAGGTGCCCAGCAGGTTCACCTTCACCATGCTCTCCCACTCGTCGGGCGGCATCTCGCCAATGGCCCCCAGGGACGCAATCCCCGCCGAGGTCACGAGGATGTCCACGTGGCCCAGCTCTTCGATGAGCTGCCCGACGGCGGACTCGACCTGAGCCCGGTCCGTGATGTCGGCGCAGGCCGTAACGACTTCCGCCCCGGCGGCCTCACCCCCGACCTTCCGCGCAGCGCGGTCAAGCCGGTCCCGGCTCTTGCTCAGCAGGCCGATTCCGGCTCCCTCACGGGCATACTCAATCGCAATGGCCAGGCCGATGCCCCGGCTCCCGCCCGTTATCAGAGCGTTCTTGCCCTGCAGTCTGTGACACATAAGTGGGTCGGTCCTTTATCAGTCGTGCTCTGCCCAGGTGCGAAGATCAAAGGGCGCGCCTACAGCCGCGCACGAGCAGGACTACGGTCCTGTTGCCAGGTAGCCGCCGTCCACCGGCAGAACGGCGCCAGTGATCCACGACGCTTCGTCCGAGGCCAGGAATGCTGCGGCGGCTGCGATCTCCTCGGGCGTTCCAAGGCGACCCATCGGATGCATGTCGGCTATCTTCGCCCTCCGCTCCGGGTCCTTCAGCACTGCCTCGTTAATCGGCGTCCGCACCCACCCCGGGCAGATGCAGTTGACGCGGACGTTCTGCCTGGCGTGGGCGATGGCCATGCTGCGCGTCAGGTTCACTACACCGCCCTTCGCGGCACAGAACGAAGCGCCGCCCTTGCCCTGCATGCCGCCGATGGACGACACGGTGACGATGGCGCCGCCACCCGTTTCCAGCATGGCGGGCACTGCGAACTTACAGGACAGGAAAACGCCTTTCAAGTCCAGGTCCACCACGCGGTCCCAGTCCTGTTCCGACACGTCCACGACCGTGCCGCCGGCTCCGACGCCGGCGCTCGGGACGAGCACGTCCAGGCGGCCGAAGGCCTCCACCGTCTCGGCCACCATCTTCTCCGCGTCCGCCGCCCTGGTGACGTCGGCCTGGACGAAGAGGGCCCGACCGCCCTCGGCCCCGATCAGCCGGCAGGTCTCCCGGCCACCGTCGGGGTTGATGTCGGCAACGACAACCGCAGCGCCTTCGGACGCCAGGCGCAGCGCCGTGGCCCGCCCGAGTCCAGACCCGCCGCCGGTGATTAAGGCAACCCGTCCCTCAAACCTCTCCCTCCCGGGCATCTCCAGGCCCCCTTCCGGAGCAACGAGCAGACTCCGTGCTACTGATCCCTGCAAGACCAGAGTCCTATGCGTTCACGGCGGCAGCCGGGCCGTCTCGGCCCGGAGTCCGGCGAGACGCCGGACCTACCCATAGGGGCGATTTGCCGGCCGACTCGAGAACCGGACATCACTTATACACGCCTAAATAGCTGCGACAGACACAATGCACAGGACATGAACACCAGCACAGCTTTTCCTACTGCTAATCCTGTGCATCCTGTTCGTATTCGTTCTGGCCCCTCGGCGCTCAACCCCTGTTGAGCCACAGGTCAACCTGCCGGCCCGGCTCGTACGGCTTCCCCACGATGGACGGCAGTGGGGACTCGCCGATGATGCCGGCCCGTGCGCCGTGCGTGGCGTGCCGGTCGTCAATCAGCACCTCTTCGAAGGTCCCGTCGCCGTTGTTCAGGTAGATCAGCAGCTTGGGGTCGGGGTTCTTACCCAGACCCATCTCGCCGACAAAGATGTCCAGCAGGCCGTCGCCATTGAAGTCGGCCAGGCCGAGGCTGTGCGGATGGAACAGGTCGTCGCGCAGCATGTGCATCCGCCAGTCCGGAGACCCCGAGAACCAGGCGAGGCGTGCCGGATCGCTCTCGCCCTCTGAGAGCACGACCTCGAGTCGGCCGTCGCCGTTCAGGTCGCCCACGGCCACGCAGGTAAGTTGGAAGTCGGGCGCGATGGGGCGCCGCTGCCAGGTTCCGCCCTGGCGCTTGAACCAGTACGGCCCGGCCACGATCTCCATCTGGCCGTCGTTGTCCAGGTCGGCGACCGCCACGCCTTCCAGCTCGATGTCCTCGCAGACCGTGTGCCGGCAGCCCTCAGGCCACGGGCTCACGCGCGGGTCGGCCGGGATGTCATAATAGACGACCATCCGGCTCTGCTGCGACAGGACGACTATCTCGTCCTGCCCGTCGCCGTCAACGTCGCCGACGGCCTGGTCGTGGAACTTGTAGAGATCGTTCTCGATGAGCCGCCGGGGCCAGTTCTCATAGGGGGGGCCGGGGTTCTCGAGCCAGTAGAGTTCACTGCCGCCCCAGTCGTTGCCGGCCACCAGGTCGGGCCGCCCGTTCCCCGTTATGTCCAGCGTCACTCCGCCGGCCTCGAAGCGCGCCGTGCCGATCGTGTGACGCTTCCAGCCGGGGTACTCATACCAGACGACGTTTCCCTCGCCCAGCTTGCCGCCGATGATGATCTCATTGCGGCCGTCGCCGTTCACGTCAACTATCAGGCAGACGTCGTTCAGCGTCCCGGGCGTCTTCGCATCAAGCACGATGTGCTCAAACCGCATGGACTGTCTCCTCTCAGCACGGGGCCACACGAGTGAACTCGGCGCAGGCAGCGTCAGCCCATCGGCGCCGTCGGCTCGGGCAGGGGCTGGCCGTAAAGGTCGAGCGACACTTCGCTGAAGGCCCGGTACATGGTCAGCTTCGCGGCGGGCCCGGCGCCTATCGCCTCGCCGTCACCGTAGTCGCTGAATACGAACCCGCCCTGCCGCGTCATCCAGTGCTCCGCCAGGGCCCGGGCGTCGCCCTCGATCCGGGCGGCGTCGTCGGTCGGCAGCGTGGCCTGGATGTCGGAGAGCGACTCGAACGTGATCTTGCCCCGGTAGCGCCGGCCTATCTCCTCGATGCCGAGGGCGCGCGGCTGCTGCAGGTTCACCACGTCCACGCCTGCGTCAATGAAGCCCCGGATGACCTCGTTGATCTTCCCGCAGGAGTGCACCCAAACGTCCTGTCCGCCCTCGTGCATGGCGTCGAACAGCCTCCTGTACCGAGGCAGGAAGAAGTCGCGCCACAGTTCCATAGAGATGAAGGCGGCCTCCTGCGTGCCCCAATCGTCCGTCATGCTGAAAGAGTGCAGCCGCGGGCCGAAGCGCTCCTGGCAGTTGCGCACGAGGCAGACGTGGGCGGCCAGGATCTTGTCGGCCAGCGCCTCGGCGTTCTGGCGGTCGGCCAACAGCCCCATCAGGACGTTCTCGAAGCCGGCCAGCGAGTGCATCCGCTCGAACAGGACCATGAAGATGCCCACCTGCGTGTAGCGGTCCTCTTTCTCAGCGGCGCGGAGGGCCTCCTCGGCATCCTCGTAGCGCCAGTCCTCGCTGTAGTCGGGCGCGATCGCCCTGTCGTGGCACGACAGATCGGCAAGCGGGTGCCCCTTCGGCTGGCCCATGTTGGCCAGCTCGGTCTGCTCCCAGCGGCACCCCCACTCGTCCACCTTCAGGCCGTTCTCCCACCGGTCCCGGTTCTTCCAGGGAATCCAGGCCGTGTCATCGCATCCGAAGCAGGCCATCCGCACGGGCAGGCGCTCCGGACCGTCAAAATGAATGGCCGCCTGAACGATCTCCCTGGGGCTCTGACTCATGGCTTCTCCGATCTACGGCACCTGCGGACAGCGTCTCAACACGGAGGCACTGAGCACGGCACCGACGACTGCCGGCTATCAAGTGCGGTCCGCCAGCATGTCGCGGACCGCCTCGTCCACGTGCGGGGCATAGACCCCCAGCGAGTCTCCCTTCCGGCAGGCCAGGCCGTGCGCGCGGCCATTGGCCGCGTCTACCAGCACGCTGCACCGGCACTGGCCGCACTCCTGCCCCTGCCGGGCCGCAAGCAGCCTCAGCTCACAGTGCGCACCGCAATCTATGTCCAGGGCGGGGAGCTTGTTCTCGCCGGGGATCGCGTTCAGGAACATGCAGAGCCTCGGGTAATGGCGCCGCTCGAACGGCTCGACCGCCCACTTGCCGGACGCCTGGTGATAGGCTTCACCGACGCCTTGCCCTTCGCCGCCGCGCAGCATAACGCGGCGTTTCACGGCCGAGCCATGGCCGCCGGTGACCCGGATGACACGGAACCCGAGCCGGCCGTAAAGCCTGGCCGCCGCCTGGTTGCGGGTGTGGAGTTGGGCCCAGCGGCCGCCCCGCAGGTCGAACTGCTCCAGCAGCCCTGTGACGAGTCGCCCGGCCAGCCCGCGCCGCCTGTGTTCCTCCATCGTGTAGACGTGGCCGATCAGGCCGCTTTCCGGGCATTCCTGCGCCGACCCCAGCCAGGCATGGGCCACCGGCTCCCCGGCGCTGAACGCTGCGGCGAAGAGGTCCGGCCCGGCGCTCGCCAGCCGCGCCTCGATGTCCGGCAGCCACGGCGGCCCCTTGTGCGCCAGCAGGTGCATCAGCGACCCGGCGAGCCCCGACGGCACGGGCTGCGGATAGATGGCCCCGGAATAGCCGTCCGGCACGTCCAGCGCCAGCTCCTGCTGAGTCACCCCAGGCTCACCTGACGATTGATGGTCAAGAAGGGGCGCCGGCCCGACCGGCCATCGGCGCCATTCGAGTCGGCCCATTGTACCCCGGGGCCTGCATCCAGGCCAGCACCGTCCACCGAGGATTCAGGCGGTTCATTGACGCCGGCACGCGCCTCCGCCTACCATACTGGCGCCCGGGACTCCTCTGTGCCGAGGGGAGCACTCTGAAGGAGATCAAAGATGGCGCGCACCTTCCAGCATCACGTGCTCGTGCGGCAGGAGCACCTGAACCAGTACGGCAGCCTCTTCGGCGGGGTCGTGCTGCGGGTCATTGACGAGCTGGCCTTCATCGCCTGCACGCGCACCTATCCGGGCTGCAACTTCCTGACGCGCGCCGTGCTGGACGCCGAGTTCAAGGCGCCCGCCTATCTGGGCGACACGCTCGAGTTCGACTTCGGGATCGAGCACGTCGGCAAGACGTCCGTGCAGGTGCGCGTGGAGATGCTCATCTACGACGGACGCGGCGGAAAAGGCATTCCCTCTTTCGACGGCACCGCGGTCATGGTCTGCGTGGACGACGAGGGAAGGCCCATGCGGGTGCGGGGATAGGGACAGAAGCGGCAGGCCCCAGGCAGGCGCACTGCTGCGAATCCCATTCGGGGCCTCGGTCCTGCCAGGAAGTTCGTCCGCTTGTGACCGTCGTCTGTTCGTTTGCTTGCCGTGTCGGCGCTGAAACGGCCAGATTCTTCGCGCCCCCTCCGGCGCTCAGAATGACACTCGGAGTGGCATCCCACTGCGTTGTCATTCTGAGGCGCCGAAGAAGCTGTTCGTTGAGCGCCCCCGTCAGAGCAGCGGCGACAGGTAGTCATAAGCTTCCTGAAGCTTCTGGCGCGTCGTGATGCCCACAGGCTTGCGCGCCCAGCCGCCGCGCAGGTCCTCCAGGTCCAGAAACCCCTCGTAACCGACGCTCCTGAGCGCGGCGATGACCTCCTCCCAGTCAACCATGCCCTCGGCCAGGGAGGCCCATTCGGCTGTCCACTCGCCTTCCGGGCTGCGCACCCAGCGCGCGTCCTTGACGTGCACGTGCTTCAGGTAGGGGCCGAGTATCTCGACGGCCATCTTCCAGTTCTCCCGGCCCTCGTGGATCATGTTGCCCGGGTCGAGCATGGCGCCGAGCCACTGCGGGTCGCGACCTTCCAGCAGGCGGCGCGCGCCCGACGCGCTGGGGCAGATCAGCCCGTGGTGCAGCTCCACCAGCGCCCTGACGCCGGAGTCGCGCGCCATCTGCTCCACGG
Source organism: Planctomycetota bacterium (assembly GCA_030604585.1). GTDB lineage: Bacteria > Planctomycetota > Brocadiia > SM23-32 > SM23-32 > JAUVVP01. The sequence continues at coordinate 7,677 of JAUVVP010000049.1, forward strand.
TCTGGTAGGCCGCGCGGGCCCTCTCAAACAGCTCGTCAAATTGCACCGAGCCGTCATAGCGCGGGGCCATGACGCGGATGGCCGGCGCGCCGACCAGCTTCGCCGCCTCCATGTTGCGCCGTATGGTCTCGGTCTCGAAGCAGTCCCCGCCCGTGCCGAGCCCGACGATGGTCAGGCCGTGGCTCTGCGCCGCTTCGCGGGCGGCACGCGCGCTCTCCTCCAGATTGTCTGTGGAGATGTGCCACTTGCTGGTGCCGTCCCAGACGGCGTTGGCGTAATCCACGGTCCATTCAATGCCCTCGTAACCGATCTCGGCCACGAGCTCCGCCGTCTCTTCAACCGTGTAGTCAGGCGTTACGAGCGAGTAGACACCCAGTCGCATCGGCGGCCTCCTGAAGCGGTTAGCGTCCGCGGGATCGTTCATTCGCCCCGCACGTGTCGGTGGGCGCTGGAGTAAGCGACCACCATGACGGCGTCCTCGTCCCCGGCCGAGCGCGCCGAATGCACCGTGCCGGCCGGCAGCGTGATGGTATCGCCCGGCTTGAGCCGGAAGGCCCGCTCAGCGCCGGCCGTGTGCTCAAGCTCCCCCTGGAGCAGGTGCAGTATCTCGTCGCAGTTATCGTGTGCGTGTTCAGGGTTGCCGCAGCCCTTGCGGATGACAACGCGCCCGAAGGTCATGGTCCGGGAGTTGCCTATGGCGCCGCTGACCAGCCAGGTGATGCTGCCCCACGGGAACTCCTGGGTCTCCATCTCAGCAAGGCACTTGACGCATGCTTCCATTGGATGCCTCAAGGGGATGTCGGGGCAAGAGGGGCGATTATAGGCGGCGGCAGCCGACGTGTCAAAGGCGACGGCAGGATGGGTGTCAGGTGATAGGTGTTAGGTCTTAGGTGTTAGGTGTTAGGTGCTGGTGGTGAGCGGCGCGATTGGGGGAGGCGAGGGACTATCTGCTGACCCGTGAAGCCATGGGGGCATCTGCTTCCGGGCGGGCTCGCGATGTGCTATATTCCCTGAGACTCATCGCGTAGCAAGGGAGACGTTGAGATGAGACGCGCCCGGGCTTCGGACAAGCCGGACGAGGGAACGGGGCTTCTCCACAAGGAGGTC